>NZ_JBGWAB010000097.1:0-32155 GCF_041862025.1 Streptomyces sp. AB3(2024) | reverse complement strand
CCGTCGCCCCGGCCGAGGGCCCGCCCGGCCCGCGGGAGTCCGCGCCGTCCGCGCCGCCCGCCCCGCAGCCGACGAGCACCGCCGCCACCAGCAGCGCCCCCGCCGCCGTTCGTGCCGTCCGCCCGTTCCGTACCGTTCGCACATTCGCCTCCCGGGTACCCCGGCCGACCCCGACCATGGACTTCCATCCCACCACGGAACGCATCCCCGGAGGCCGTCATCCGCCGCATCGCCGCATGGCGCTGGGTGCCCCCGCTGCTCGCCGTCCTCCTCGGCCTCCTCGCACTGGAACGCGGCCCCGGCGGCGGCAGCATGTGGCGCGACGAGTCCACCACCTGGCAGGTCGCCCACCGCCCCCTGGCCGGCCTCGCCGGACTCCTCGCACGGATCGACGCCGTCCACGGCCTGTACTACCTGCTGATGCACACGGTCTTCGACCTGTGGGACGGGGGCCTGTGGGCGCTGCGCCTGCCCTCCGTGGCCGGCGCCGCGCTCGCCGCCGCCGGCGTGGCCGCGATCGCCCACCGCCTCGCGGGGGAGCGGGCCGCGCTCCTCGCCGGCGCCGCCTACGCCCTGCTCCCGCCCGTACAGGCCTACGCCCAGGAGGGACGCTCGTACGCCCTCGTCGCGGCGGCCGTGGTCTGGGCCACCCACCTGATGCTGTGCGGGCGGTGGGCCGCCTACGCCGCCGTGCTGCTCCTCGGCTGCTGGCTGCACGAGTTCGCCGTCCTGGCCCTGCTCGCCCACGCCCCCGTCGCCAGCCGCTCGCGCGGCTGGCGGTGGAGCGCGGCGGCCGTGGTGGCCGGGCTGGCGCCGCTGGCCCTGCTGAGTGCCGGACAGGCGCGGGCGCAGCTGGGCTGGCTCGGACGGCCCTCCTGGCAGGACTGGGCGGCCTACGGGGTGCTCGCGGGCGCGGTGCTGCTGCTCGCGCGGGGCGCCCGCGAGCGCGGCCTCGCGGACCTGGCACGGGTCGCCGTACCGCTGGCGCTGCTGCCGCCCGGACTGCTGATGACGGTGTCCCTGGCGCACCCCTGGTACGTGGACCGGTACGTCCTCTACGCGCTCGCCGGACCCGCCCTCCTCGTCGGGGCCCGGCTGGCCCGCGCGCGCGGGTGGCGGCCCTGGCTGCTGGTCGCCGTGATGCTGGTGCCCCTGGGCTGGTGGTCGGTGTGGCTGCGGACCCCCGAGAGCCGCAAGGACGACGTCCTCGCGGTGGCCGCCGCCGTCCGGGAGCGGGCCCGCCCCGGGGACGCGGTGCTGTTCATGCCGTCGCGGCGGCGCGAGTGGCTGCTGTCCTCGCCCACCGCCTACGCGGGCCTGCGCGACGTGGCCCTGGAACGCTCCCCTCGGGCCTCGGACACCCTTCACGGCACCGAACTGTCCCCGGAGCGGATCCGGGAGGCGCTGCTGCGCTCGCCCCGGGTGGTCGCCCTGCTGGACCCGGACGGGCAGCCCCTGGACCCGTACCCGCGCGAGGCCGCCAAGCGGGAGGCGCTGGCCGCCGGCTTCGAACGCTGCTCGGTGACGCCGGTGCGGGGGGCCCGGGTCGCGGTGTACGCGAGGGCGGGCGGCTGTGGCTGAGCCGGGCCGGGGTCCGGCAGGGCCGCCGGTGGCCGACTCGCCCCCGGGCGGGGCCCGTTGCCGGGCCCGGCGGGGGCCGGGGGAGGATGGTGCGACCCGCGTCAGACACCCGCCGGGCGGCACGCCCCGGCGGGCGGGGCCCGGCGCGCATCCGGAGGTGCCGCATGCCCACACCCGACCCCACCGACCCCACCGGTCCGGCCGGTCCGGCCCCCACCGGTCCCGACCCCGCCGCGTTCGGGCCGCTCGTGGGGGTCGAGTGGCTCGCGGAGCGGATCGGCGGGACCGGGCCGGTCCTGTTCGACGCCTCCGTCGGCGCCCACCGGGGCGCCCCCGTGCGGATCCCCGGCGCGCGGCCCTTCGACCTCGACGGCGTCCTGTCCGACCACACCGCCGCCGCGCCGCACACCATGCCCGCCGCCGCCGAGTTCGCCGACGCCATGCGCGGCCTCGGCCTCGACGACACCGACACCGTGGTCGTCTACGACGGCGCCGGGATCTACTCCAGCGCCCGCGCCTGGTGGATGCTGCGCGCCATGGGCTTCACCCGCGCAGCCGTCCTCGACGGGGGCCTGCCCGCCTGGACCGCCGCGGGCCTGCCCGTCGAGGCCGCCCCGGCGGCGTACGAGGGCCCGCGCGGCTCCTTCACCGCCCGGCCGCGCCGCGGGCTGCTGGTGGACGCCGACGCCGTCTCGGCGGCGCTGGCCGATCCGGCGGCCGTCGTCCTGGATGCCCGCACCCGGGAGCGCTTCGAGGGCACCGCCCCCGAACCCCGGCCCGGACTGCGCGGCGGTCACATGCCGGGCGCGGTCAGCCTGCCGTTCGGGGAACTGCAGGGGCCGGACGGGCGGATGAGGCCGGCGCAGGAACTGCGTACGGCGTTCGCCGCCGTGGCGGACGGCCGCGAACGCCTCTGCTTCAGCTGCGGCTCGGGGGTGACGGCCTGCGTCCTCGCGCTCGGCGCGACCCTGGCCGGCCGCGAGGACGGGCTGGCGGTGTACGACGGCTCCTGGAGCGAATGGGGCCTCCCCTCCCCGGACCGCCCGGTGGCCTCCGGCCCCTGACCGCCCCGCCCCGGCCGGGGGATATCCCCACCCCGGCTCCGGGTACCGGCCCCAGCGCCCGGCGGCCCCGGGGCCGCGAGACTGGACGGCATGTCAGCCCACACCGCGTCAGCCCGCCCCGGCCGCAAGGCCCTCGGCGGCGTCGTGACCGTCGCCGCGTTCCTCCTCGTCGGCTGCTCCCTGCCCGGGGGCACCTCCAGGAGCCTCACCGCCGACGCCACCGTGACAGAGGCCGTCACGGCGGTCGAGGTGACGGACGCGCGCCGCGGTTCCATCGAGGTCACCCCCGGCACCGGCCCGGGGGTGAGCGTCCACCGGACCGTGCACTACCGCGGCGACCGGACCCCCGAGCCCGGCCAGCGGGTCTCCGACGGCGTGCTGACCTTCACCGCGGGCTGCGCGGACTCCTGCTACGTCGACTACCGCCTGGAGGTGCCCGCCTCCGCGAAGGTACGCCTCGACAACAGCAGCGGCCGCATCACCGTGGCGGGGGTCGCGGCCGCCGAGGTCACCTCCGACTCCGGGGACGTGCGCGCCGAGCGGATCGCCGGCCCGCTGAAGATCCGTACCGCGTCGGGCGACATCGAGGCCACCGCCCTGCGCGCCCCCGACGCCGAGATCCGCTCGGGCTCCGGCGACGCCACCCTCGGCTTCGCCGAGCCCCCGGCCTCCCTCTCGGTCACCACCACCTCGGGGGAGGTCCGGGCCCGGCTGCCCGAGGCCCCGTACGAGGTGACGGCCTCCACGACCTCCGGGGACCGTGACGTCACCCTGGTCTCCACCCCCGCCGCGCCCTCCCGGCTGTCCTTCCGCACCACCTCGGGGGACCTCCACGTCTCCGGCTGACGCGGACCCCCGTGCCACCCCGCAGCGGCCATTCGGGGACGGTCACGGCCGTCCTTCCTTCTCCGTCCGGTCTTCTCGGGTCGAGAACTCGCAGCTCACAGCAGCCCCAGGGGCCTGCGCGCAGGTGTTCGCCCCCGGCGAACGGGAGTTGGGGAACATCCCGGGGCGCAGGTGCATTGAGTCGGCATAGCTCAACTTCACTGCCGGAGGGAAGATCATGGCTTCGACGTCCGTAACGCTCACCCTGCCCGTGCTGCCGCTCGACGACGAGGTCGTGCTGCCCGGAATGGTCGTTCCGCTGGACCTGTCCGACACCGAGGTGCGCGGAGCCGTGGAGGCGGCGCAGGCGGCGGCCGGGAGCGGGAAACCCCGGGTGCTGCTCGTGCCCCGGGTCGACGGCAAGTACACCGGCACCGGCGTACTGGGGACCGTCGAGCAGGTCGGCCGGCTCTCCGACGGGGACCCCGGCGCGCTGATCCGCGGACGCGGGCGCGTCAGGATCGGGGCCGGCACGACCGGGCCCGGGGCCGCGCTCTGGGTGGAGGGCGAGACCGTCGACGAGAAGGTGCCCGATCCGCTGCCGGGGGCCGTCGCCGAGCTCGTCAAGGAGTACAAGGCCCTCGCCACCACCTGGCTCAAGAAGCGCGGCGCCTGGCAGGTCGTGGACCGGGTCCAGCAGATCGAGGGCGTCTCGGCGCTCGCCGACAACTCCGGCTACTCGCCCTTCCTGACCACCGCCCAGAAGGTGGAACTGCTGGAGACCGCCGACCCCGTCGCCCGCCTCAGGCTCGCCGTCAAGGCGCTCGGCGACCACCTCGCCGAGCAGGACGTCGCCGAATCCATCGCCAAGGACGTCCAGGACGGCGTCGACAAGCAGCAGCGCGAGTTCCTCCTGCGCCGCCAGCTCGAAGCCGTCCGCAAGGAGCTGCGCGAGCTGAACGGGGAGCAGGAGGGCGAGGAGTCCGACGACTACCGCGCCCGCGTCGAGGCCGCCGACCTCCCCGAGAAGGTCCGCGAGGCCGCCCTCAAGGAGGTCGAGAAGCTCGAACGCGCCAGCGACCAGAGCCCGGAGGGCTCCTGGATCCGCACCTGGCTGGACACCGTCCTCGAACTGCCCTGGAACGAGCGGACCGAGGACCGGTACGACATCCAGGGTGCCCGCGCCGTCCTCGACGCCGAGCACGCCGGACTCGGCGACGTGAAGGACCGCATCACCGAGTACCTCGCCGTCCGCAAGCGGCGCGGCGAGCGCGGCATGGGCGTCATCGGCGGCCGGCGCGGCGGAGCCGTGCTCGCGCTCGTCGGCCCGCCCGGCGTCGGAAAGACCTCACTCGGCGAGAGCGTGGCCCACGCCATGGGCCGCAAGTTCGTCCGCGTCGCCCTCGGCGGCGTCCGCGACGAGGCGGAGGTGCGCGGCCACCGCCGTACCTACGTCGGCGCCCTGCCGGGCCGCATCGTCCGCGCGATCAAGGAAGCCGGGTCCATGAACCCGGTCGTCCTCCTCGACGAGATCGACAAGGTCGGCTCCGACTTCCGCGGGGACCCGGCCGCCGCCCTCCTGGAGGTCCTGGACCCGGCGCAGAACCACACCTTCCGGGACCACTACCTGGAGGTGGAGCTGGACCTGAGCGACGTGGTCTTCCTGGCCACCGCCAACGTCCTCGAAGCCATCCCCGAGGCACTGGCCGACCGCATGGAACTGGTCCGCCTCGACGGGTACACCGAGGACGAGAAGGTCGTCATCGCCCGAGACCACCTGCTGCCCCGCCAGCTGGAGCGCGCGGGCCTGGCCGCCGACGAGGTGGTAGTGGAGGAGGAGGCCCTGCGCAGGCTCGCGGGCGAGTACACCCGCGAGGCGGGCGTGCGCATCCTGGAGCGGTCCATCGCCCGGCTGCTGCGCAAGGTGACCTCCCAGCACGAGCTGGGCGAGCGGGAGCTGCCCTTCACCATCGGCGCCGACGACCTGCGCGCCCTGATCGGGCGGCCGCACCACGTCCCGGAGTCCGCGCAGGACCCCGCGGAGCGGCGCACCGCCGTCCCCGGCGTGGCCACCGGTCTCGCCGTGACCGGGGCCGGAGGCGACGTGCTCTTCGTCGAGGCCTCGCTCGCCGACCCCGAGACGGGGGCCGCCGGGCTCACCCTCACCGGCCAGCTGGGCGACGTGATGAAGGAGTCGGCGCAGATCGCGCTGAGCTTCCTGCGCTCGCACGGCGCGGAACTGGAGCTGCCGGTCGCCGACCTCAAGGACCGGGGCGTGCACATCCACTTCCCGGCCGGCGCGGTCCCCAAGGACGGCCCCAGCGCGGGCATCACCATGACCACGGCCCTCGCCTCGCTGCTGTCCGGCCGCCAGGTCCGCACCGACGTGGCCATGACCGGCGAGGTCTCGCTCACCGGCCGGGTGCTGCCCATCGGCGGGGTCAAGCAGAAGCTGCTGGCCGCGCACCGGGCGGGCCTGACCACCGTGATCATCCCGAAGCGCAACGAGGCAGACCTGGACGACGTCCCGGCCGAGGTGCTGGAGGGGCTGGAGGTGCACCCGGTGACGGATGTGCGCCAGGTCCTGGAGCTGGCCCTGGCCCCGGCCGCGATGTCCTTCACCAAGGCCGCCTGACCTGCGCACGAGAGCTCCGTACGGCCCGGGGACCCGCATCGGCGGGGCCCCGGGCCGTCAGCATGCCCCCTGCGAAATACTGGGCCCGTACACCGGGCCCGCAGCGGGCCCACAGGGGGACACCACCACCGATCGGAGCGGGACGTGCACGGGAGCGAAGACCAGGAGTTCCTTGCCCTGGAGCGGGAGCTGTCCGTCTTCCTCCGGCGGGCCCGCGCCTCCTCCGGCGAGATGGCCCGCGCGCTCCACCCGGAGCTGGAGCCCGCCGCGTACGGGCTGCTCGTCCGGCTGGAGGCCGCCGGCCGCCAGCGGGCCACCGAGCTCGCCGCCTACTTCGGGGTCGGCAAGGCCACCATGAGCCGCCAGCTGCGCGCCCTGGAGGTCCTGGGCCTGGTGGCCCGCGAGCCGGACCCGGCCGACGGCCGTGCCTTCCTCGTCGGGCTCACCGACGAGGGCCGGGCCCGCTTCCTGCGCGTACGGGGGGCCCGCCGCGAGCAGTACATGCGCAAGCTGGCCGACTGGGACCGGGGCGAGGTGGCGGAACTGGCCCGCCTGCTCAACCAGCTGAACTCCGGCGAGGAGTAGGAGGAGCAGGCGGAGCGAACCGGCCGCCCCGGGGACCGGGGGACCGTTCGCCCCGGGGGAGCGGGGCCGGTCGCCGCGCGGGCTCAGAGCTCCGCGTAGACCGCCGAGGCGTCGTCGTGCCGCTTGTGCCGGGCCGGCGGACGCAGCGGATCGGACTCGATGGCCCGTACCCGCCCGATCAGCCCCTCGGCGCCCTCCTCGCGCAGCACGTCCAGACAGGCGGCCCAGTCGCCCTCCCGGAACGTGTCCGTCCACCGGCTCGCCCCGTCCGTCAGCGCCGCGACCGCCGTCACCTCCCCGCGCGGGGTGTGCCCGGTGACCGCGCGGGCCGCCACCGCGGGGTCGGCCGCTGCGGTGAAGAAGCCCCCGTCGGCGTTGCGCAGCGCGTCCGTCGCCGCCACCGAGCCGAGCACCTCGCGCGGGATCCGGTCCAGCCGGTCGTCGAGCACCGCCGTCACCCCGCCGTCGGGCGCGCGGAGCAGGAGCACGGAGTCCGAGAGCACGAGGTGTTCCACGCGGGCCCCGTCCCAGCGCACCATGACGACCGTCGCCTGCGGGGTTCGGGCGTGAGAAAGGTCACAGGTTTGACGGTGCGCGTCGGCGGTGTCCCCGATGGCCCGCGCCAGGATCCGGTCCAGCGGCATGTCCCGTCGCGATCCGGACAGTTCGGTCAATCGGCCACCGAGCCGGGCCGAGAACCAGGGCACTCCGTGCGCGCACCCGTCGTCGCCGCGCGGCGGGGTGACTCCGTCCAGGACGACCAGGACGCCACCTCCCGTCGCAGGTATCGCGGCCGACACCCAGTCCTCGTTGGGGCGTTCCGGGTTGCCGGGGGCCGAGGCCAGGTCGATGCGCATAGGGACATTCTGCCCGCCGGGAACTCCCGGGCCCCGTAAGGTCCATACCAATCGCGTTGCGTGTGGGGCGCGCGCCCGCACCGCGGCCGGAGTGGCCCCGCGGGCATGTGGGCGGGCATAGTGCCAAAGCCCGGCTCGATCTTTCAACCACCCGTCCACGGCGGCCCCCTGACACGGGGTGCCCGAGTTGGTCGGCCACTCCTCCGTGATGTTCACTCCTTCGAGTGGCCGGGTGGGCGATGTGCGGCTCTCCTCCCAACACGCTGCAAAGGTCTGAGGCGGTACGAGGGGGCAGGGGGCGTTTACTTGTTGACCGGCCGTTACCTCGGCCACACGAGTAGACGAGCACGAGCACACGTACAGGATTGCGAGCACCGGTGCAGAAGAAGCGGTCTCGGAAGAACGGCACCGCCAGCGCCGACGGACCCGCCATCGCAGGACGGCGCGTCCGCGTCCGCCGCAGGCTGGTGATCGGGGTGGCAGTCGCCGGACTCACCGTCCTCGCGGCCGGCACCCCCGCCGTCGTCTCCGCCACGAGGGAACTGAACGACTCACAGCGCCTGGTCACCCTCGCGGAACAGACGCAGCACACCCTCACCCTCGCCCACCTCCTCGGCGACGAGCGCGACGCCGTCGTCGAGTACGCGGCGAAGGGACGGCCCGGCAACTCCAGGGCCGCCGTCGACGAGCGCACGGCGCGCACCGACCGGCAGATCGCCGAGATCAAGCCCGAGGCCGACGGGGAACTCGCCCGCGCCCTCAGCCGGATCAAGGGCGTCCGCACCGAGGCCGTCGACGGCAAGGGCACCGCCCTCGCCGCCCAGCAGGCCTACGCGGGCGCCATCACCGAACTCCTCGCACCCGGCGACCGGCTCGCCGAACTCACCCCGCCCCGCGCGGAGGCCGCCCTGGCCCTCACCCGGCCCATGGCCCCGCTGGGCCAGGCCGTCGACCAGGCCTCCGCCACCCGCGGACTGCTGCTCGCCGCGCTGGCCGTCCCCCGGGCCGAGCAGCCTCCGGGCGCCGCCGTCGCCGACGAACTCACCGCTGCCGCCCAGCGGTCCCGGGTCCGGGAGCAGGCCGCGCTGGACGACTTCAACCGCGCCGCGCGCCCCGACGTACGGCAGACCCTCGCGGCCACCGTCACCGGCCCCGAGGTCAAGACCGCCGAGGACCACCTCAAGCGGCTCACCGACCGGCCCACCCTCACCCCGGCCGACCGCAAGGCCGACGCCGGCGCCGTCGCCACCGCGCTCACCGCCCGGATCGACCGGATGCGGTCGGTGGAGTCCGCCCTCGCCGGCCAGCGGGCCACCGCCCTCGCCACCCTGCGCGACGACGACGTGACCCGGCTCGAACTGATGGTCGCCGGCCTCGGCGTGCTCTTCCTGTTCGTCATCGGCTTCTCCACCGCGATCGCCCGCTCCCTGACCCGTCCGCTGTCCGTGCTGCGCCGCGGCGCCGAGCGGCTGGCCACCCCGGAGGGCTCCGTCGAGCCGGTGCGCTTCACCGGCCGCAACGACGAGTTCGCCGAGGTCGTGCGCCACCTCAACGCCGTACGGGACCAGACGGTCGCCCTGCACACGAAGATCGCCGGCCTCGACGCCGACCGGCGTCGCCTGATCGGCCGCAACGAGGCCCTCTCCTCGGGCCGCGAGGCGCTGGAGGCGGAACTCAAGGAACTGCGGGCCGGGCTGGAGGAACACCGCCGGGTCATGTCGACGACCTCGGTCTCCCTCTCGCTGCGGACCCTGGGCCTGGTCGAGCGCCAACTCGCGGTCATCGAGGAACTGGAGTCCAAGGAGGGCGACCCGGACCGGCTCGCCACCCTCTTCAAGCTGGACCACCTGGCGACAGTGATGCGCCGCCACAACGAGAACCTGCTGGTCCTCGCCGGACAGGAACACGGCCACGGGCAGAGCCTGCCGGTGCCGCTGGTCGACGTCATGCGGGCCGCCGTCAGCGAGATCGAGCGCTACGAGCGGGTCGACCTGGCCGTCATGCCGATCGCGACGCAGGTCGCCGGGCACGCCGCCGACGACATCTCGCACGTCCTGGCCGAACTCCTGGAGAACGCCACCACCTTCTCGCCGCCCGAGGTCAAGGTGAAGGTCTCCGGCCTGGTCCGGGACTCCGGCGACGTCGTGCTGACCGTCGTCGACGAGGGCATCGGTGTCAGCGGCGACCGGCTCGACGCGCTGAACCTGCGCCTTGCCACCCCCGAGGCCTACGACGAGGAGCCCGAGGCCGAGCACGGCCTGGGCCTCGGCCTGTACGTCGCCGGGCGGCTCGCGGCGCGCCACGGCGTGACGGCCGAGCTGCGCGCCCCGCGGTACGGCGGCACGGAGGCGCTGGTCGTCATCCCCGCGCACCTGCTCCCGGCCGGTCCGCCGGCCTCTCCGGTGCACACCCTGGCCTCGCCGGGCGCCCCGGCGCTCCAGCTGCCCGGGGTGGTCGCCGAGGCCAACGAGAACACCCTGCCGCCGAGGCTCCGCCCGGAGCCCGTGACGGCGGAGGCGGACGGCGCCCTCTCGGAGGCCCTGCCGGACGAGGTCGCGGACGGCCCCGCACCGGACGGCCTCCTGTCGGACGGCCCGCTGTCGGACGGCCCGCTGTCGGAGGGGCTCCTCGGGGGCTCCGAGACGGAGCCCGAGCCGACGGAGCCGGAGGCTCCGGCCCGGGTGGTCACCCTGGCCGAGGCCTTCGAGGCCGACGCCCCGGTGCCGGACGCGCAGGTGGCCGAGTTCCTGGAGTCCGAGTCCCCGGCGTCTGACGCTCCGGTGTTCGACGCCCTCGTGTCCGAGTCGCTGGAGTCCGAGCCCCTGGCGTCTGACGCTCCGGTGTTCGACGCTCTCGTGTCCGAGTCGCTGGAGTCCGAGCCCCGGGTGTCCGACGTCCCGGTGTCCGACGCCCCGGCGTCTGAGCCCGCGCAGCCCGTCGCGCAGGCCCCGGCGGAGCCCGCCGAGGTACCGGACGAGGAGGCCCCCACCCGGGTCGTCCCGCTGGCCGAGGCCTTCGAGAACGCCCCGCTGCCCCCGGCCGACCAGGTCTTCACGGCGTCCGCCGAGCCGGAGACCCCGGCCGAGGAACTGCTGGCCCGCGTCGTCCCCCAGGCCGAGGGCCAACCGGACGCGCAGGCCTTCACCGCGACCTCACGCGAAGCCGAGACGACCGCCCACCGGCGCGTCGCCGACGCCGAGGACGGTTTCGTACCGCGCCAGGGCAGCCACCCCGGCCACGCACCCGAGGCCGGCACCGGGACCACCCCCGGACCCGTCGCCGCAGGCCGCTCCGATGCCGTCACCGACAAGGGCCTCCCCAAGCGCACCCCGCGTTCCGTCCCCGGCCCCGCCGCCGGACGCCCCGCCGCGGCCCGCCCCGAGCCGCGCCGAGTGGACGCCGAAGAACTGCGCCGTCGCCTCGGCGGGTTCTACCAGGGCGCCCAGGACGGGCGGCGCGTGGCCGCCGCCGAGCTCGCGCAGGACCGCGGGCAGGGGCAGGGACACACCGACCAGGGGGACACCGCACAGGAGGCCCGCACATGACCGCGCCCAGTACGTACGGACTGAGCACCCAGGCCCGCAACCTGCAGTGGCTGCTGACCGACCTGGTCGAGGAGGTGCCCGGGGTCAACTCCGTGGCCGTCGTCTCCTCGGACGGTCTCCTGCTGCTCTCCTCCGAACCGGGGGCCTCGGACACCCCTCAGGAGGGACGCCCCAAGGGCCCCCGCGGAGCCTCGGCCGACCTCGCCACCATCGTCTCCGGACTCGGCAGCCTCACCACCGGCGCCGCCGCCCTCATGGAGTTCGGCACGGTCAAGCAGACCATGGTGGCGATGGAGAACGGCTCCGTCTTCGTCATGGCCATCAGCGACGGCTCCCTGCTCGGCGTGCACGCCACGCCCGACTGCGACATGAGCGTCATCGCCTACCACATGGCCCTGTTCGTCGGCCGGGCCGGCCACGTCCTGACCCCCGAAGTCCGCAGTGAACTGCGCCAGTCGATGGAGAAGACCCCGTGAGGAGTACGGCCTCCGACCGGCTGCCGATACGCGGCGCCGACCGCCGCCCCGCCCGCGTCCGCCCGTACTCCCTCACGGGCGGCCGCACCCGCTTCACGCAGGTCCTGCTGGTGGAGACCTTCGTCGCCGCCCTCGACACCGGCCCGGCCAAGACGCCCGACCGCATGCCCGAGATGCGGGCCATCGTCGAGGTGTGCCGCCGCATGCGCACGATCGCGGAGATCTCCGCCCTCCTGAAGCTGCCCCTCGGCGTCGTCCGCGTCCTCGTCAGCGACCTCGCCGACCAGGGCCGGGTCCGCGTCTACGGCACCGGGCACGGCACCGGCCGGCCCGAACGCGCACTGCTCGAAAGGGTGCTCAGTGGTCTTCGCAGTCTCTGACCCCGCCGCCCTGCTGGACGACGAACCCGCCCAGCCCTGGCAGTACGACCGTTCGCGCGCGCCCGTCGCCGTCAAGGTGCTCGTCGCGGGCGGGTTCGGCGTCGGCAAGACCACCTTCGTGTCCTCCGTCTCCGAGATCACCCCGCTGCGCACCGAGGCGGTGATGACCCAGGCCGCCGCACCCACCGACGACCTCACCGGCACCCCGGACAAGCACACGACGACCGTCGCGATGGACTTCGGCCGCATCACCCTCGACGACGACCTCGTGCTGTACGTGTACGGAACCCCGGGCCAGGAGCGGTTCTGGTTCATGTGGGACGACCTGGTCCGCGGAGCCATCGGCGGACTCGTCCTCGCCGACACGCGCAGGCTCCGCGACTGCTTCCCCGCGCTCGACTACTTCGAGAGCTGCGGGCTCCCGTACGCCGTCGCCGTCAACCACTTCGAGGGCTCGCAGGCCTACGACGCCGAGGACGTGCGGGAGGCGCTCACCATCCCGCCGGAGGTCCCCGTCGTGATCATGGACGCGCGGCGCCGGACGACGGTCGTCGAATCCCTGCTGACCCTCGTGGGCCACGCGCTGGACGCCACCCCCGAATAACCCGATCCGTCCGGCAGATTGAGAACGTGAGATGCGCAGGATACTTGTCGTGGGGGCCGGCCAGTCCGGTCTCCAGCTCGCCCTCGGCCTCCAGGCGAAGGGGTACGAGGTCACCCTCATGTCCAACCGGACGGCGGACGAGATCCGCACCGGGCGCGTCATGTCCACGCAGTGCATGTTCGACTCGGCCCTCCAGCACGAGCGCGACCTCCAGCTGAACTTCTGGGAGCGGCAGGCCCCCCGGATCGAGGGAGTCGGCGTCTCGGTCGCGGCCCCCGACACCACCCGCCCCATCGACTGGCTCGGCCGCCTCAAGGGCTACGCCCAGTCCGTCGACCAGCGCGTGAAGATGGCCGGCTGGCTCGACGCCTTCATCCAGCGCGGCGGCCAGCTCGTCATCCACGGCGCCTCCGTCGCCGACCTGGACTTCTTCTCCCGCACCTACGACCTGGTGCTGGTCGCCGCCGGCAAGGGCGAACTGGTCTCCATGTTCGAGCGGAACGCGGCGCGCTCGCCCTACGACGCCCCCCAGCGCGCCCTCGCCGTCAGCTACGTCCACGGACTCGGGCCGCGCCCCGAACACCCGGAGACCGAAGCCGTCCGCTGCAATCTGGTCCCCGGCGTCGGCGAACTGTTCGTCATGCCGACCCTCACCACCTCCGGCCGGGCCGACATCCTGTTCTGGGAAGGCCTCCCCGGCGGCCCGCTGGACGTGTTCCGGGGCGTCAACGACCCGGGGGAGCACCTGGCGCTGACGCTGGAACTCATGGAGAAGTTCACGCCCTGGGAGTACGCCCGCGCCACCAAGGTGGAGCTGACGGACGCCGGCGGCACCCTCGCGGGCCGCTACGCCCCCGTGGTCCGCAACCCCATCGGCCGGCTGCCGGGCGGCGGCCTGGTGCTGGGCGTGGCGGACGTGGTCGTGGCGAACGACCCGATCACCGGTCAGGGCTCGAACTCGGCCGCCAAGTGCGCGGCCTCGTACCTCTCCTCCATCCTCATGCACGGCGACCAGCCGTTCGACGAGGCCTGGATGAAGGCCACCTTCGACAAGTACTGGTTCACCACGGGCATGCCCGTCACCCAGTGGACCAACGCCATGCTCGGTGTCCCGCCGGAGCACGTGCTGGACCTGATCGGCGCGGCCGGCCGGCTCCAGCCGGTGGCGGACCGCTTCGCCAACGGCTTCGACAACCCGGCCGACTTCGACTCGTACTTCTTCGACCCCGAGGACACGGCCGACTACCTGGCCGAGGTGTCCTCGTCGCTCGCCCCCGCCTCGGCGGAATAGCCCGCGTCGTCCCCCGCCGTCGCGCCCTCGGGCAGCGGCGGCGGGGTGAACTCCGCCAGCGGAATCCCCTCGGGATCCGGCCGCACCGCCCCCAGCAACGGGTTCGCGGCGATGGGGGACACCTTCACGGTGGCACCCGGACGGGGCGCCTGGATCACCTTCCCGTCCCCGATGTACAGGGCCACGTGGGTCGCCTTCGGGAAGTAGACCACCAGGTCGCCCGGACGCAGCCGGTCCAACGGCACCCGGGGGAGCCGCGCCCACTGCTCCTGGCTGGTCCGGGGGATGGAACGCCCTGCGTGCTCCCAGGCCTTCGAGGTCAGCCCCGAGCAGTCGAAGGAGGCCGGCCCCTCCGCGCCCCACACGTACGGCTTGCCGATCTGCGCCGTCGCGTACCGCAGGGCGGCGCCACCGGCGGCGGTGGGCGTCCCCGTACGGGCGGGCAGCCGGCCGGAGTCCAGCAGCTCCCGCTGCGCCCCGGCGGTGACGGCCGCCTCCCGCCGGTCCAGCCCCGCCACTTCCTCGGGGGTCAGCGCCGCGAGCAGCCGCTCGACGTCCTTCAGCCGGCCCGTCACCTCCTCGTGCTGCTTCTTGCGCTCGACGGCGAGGCCCTGCTGGGTGTCGAGGGCCTTGCGGGCCGCCCCCGCCAGGGCGTCGGCCCGCTGCTCGCCCCGCTCCAGCCGCGCCACGACCCCGGCCTGCCGGGCTCCCTGGCGGGCGGCGATCCGACGCTGGTCGACGGCCTGTTGGGGGTCGCCGGAGAGCAGCATGCGCAGGTACGGGGAGAGCCCGAGGGTGCCCTGGTACTGCTCCCGGGCCAGCCGTCCGGCGGTGGCCTTCTCGGCGCCGAGCGCGGTACGCGCCCGCCCGAGCTCGGCGGTGAGCCGCCGCTCCTCGTCCTGGCCGGCCTTGAGGGCGACCTCGGTGGCGTTGTACGCCTCGCTGGCTTCCTCGGCCCGCTGGTACAGCCCCTGCAGCCGGGTCAGCAACTCCCCGACGGGCTCGGCCCGCGCGACGGGCGGCGGCCCGGCGGCAGCGACGAGGACGGCGGCCAGACAGGCCAGCCGCAACAGTCGTTTTGTCATGTAATCACCTCCGCGACACCGCCCGATGCTGCCACGTACCCGGCCCGGAACCCCTGAGGCGGAACGGCGGGGTCACCCGGGTGGGGGTGGGGTGCGCGGTCGGGGGGTGAGGCCGGCCCTGCGGGGTCGGGGGGTGGGGGGTGGCCGAAGGCCATCGCGAAGCGACGCGACCGAAGGGAGCGCCCTTGACAGCCCGGCCCGACACGGAAGGACAGTGAGACTGACGGGAAACCCCCAAGCCCTCCCTGATTCGGGCCGAGTGGGACCCCTCACCCCCGCAGCAGGCGCCCCTTCGCCAGGGTGAACTCCTCCGGGGTCAGGAGGCCCTGACGGGCCAGGTCGGAGAGTTGGGTCAGCTCTGCCACCAGGGTGGGCCCGGTCGCGGGCGGGTGGGTTGGGGGTTCCGCCTTCGTCGGGGGCTCGCCCAGGCCCCCGCCCTCCGGCTCGCCGGGCCCTTCCGGCTCCCGACCCGCCCCCGCCTCGTACTCCGCCCCCGCCTCGCCCCTGACCCCCTCCTCCAGCGCCGCCTCCAGTTCCTCCGCCACGCTCCCCTCCGCCAAGCCGTCCTCTCCCGCACCCTCTCCCGCACCCTCCCCCGCGCCTTCCGTCGTCGCCCACTCCGCCGCGCCCGACGCCCGGCGGAGCAGGCCGCGGAGGAGGGGGTGGCCCGGTGGGCGGACCGCGGGGGAGACCGTCACGCCGACCGGCCGGATGAACATCACGCCACCTCCACCCGGTCCGCCGGGATCCGGACCGAGCCCACGATCCGTCCGCCCGCCGCCCGTACGGCCACCGCCGCGTCCTGTGCCCACACGTGCTCGACCACCAGGAGCAGCGCGCAGCTGCCCCGGTCCAAGAGTTCCGCCGCCTCCCGTACGTCCTCCGGGCCGATCAGTCGCGCCACGTCGCGGCCCGCCAGGAGGCCCCGTAGCTCGACGAACTCGTCGAACTCCGCCGCCATCACCTCGCCCCCGGCCGTCTTCGTCGTGACGAGGCCGTCGATCAGCCGGACCACCCCGGTCTTGCGCAGTCCCATCACGGCCTCGACGGCCGGTACCCGCAGCTGTTCCTCCGGGAAGGCCAGGACGATGAATTCCACAGGTCCCATGCGCCGGGGCTCCCTACTCCTGACCGTTTATGACGACTCTTCGGCACACTATGACATAAGCGGACATACCAGCCCTACCCTTGCTACGTTTCCCCGTATGACCGCTCTGACGGCGAAGGTGACGGAGCCCGCTCCGCCCCCGCCCCCCGATGCCGGTGCCCCCAAGGGCCGCGGCATCGAGCTGACGCTGCTCGCCGGTGCGGTCCTGATCTCCGTACTCGGCCACCTCTACGTCGGCCTCGCGGACACCGGCCACCTCCCCCGCCCCGGCGGCCGCTACGCCGCGGGCCTCGGCGGCGCCGCCCTGCTCGCGCACCTCGCCGTCCGGTTCCGGGCCCCCTACGCCGATCCCCTCCTGCTCCCGATCGCCGTGCTGCTCAACGGCCTCGGCCTGGTCCTCATCCAGCGGCTCGACCTCGCGACCCCCGGCGAGAGCGGCGCGGGCGACCAGTTGCGCTGGTCGGCCCTCGGGGTGGTGCTGTTCGTCCTCGTCGTCTCGGGGCTGCGCGACCACCGCGCGCTCCAGAAGTACGCCTACCTCTCGGTCGCCGCCGCGCTCGCCCTGATGCTCGTCCCCGTCCTCTTCCCAGCAGTCAACGGCGCCCACATCTGGATCCGCTTCGCGGGACTCTCCTTCCAGCCGGGGGAGTTCGCCAAGATCCTGCTCGCCGTCTTCTTCGCCGCCTACCTCGCCGCGAACCGCACCGCCCTCGCCCTGACCGGCCGCCGGATCTTCTGGAAGCTGCGCCTCCTGCCCGGCCGGGTCCTCGGTCCGATCCTGGCGATCTGGCTGCTCAGCGTGGGCGTGCTGGTCCTGGAGCGGGACCTCGGCACCTCGCTCCTCTTCTTCGGCCTCTTCGTGATCATGCTGTTCACCGCCACCGGGCGGATCGGCTGGATCGCCATCGGGCTGGTCCTCGCGGCCCTCGGCGCCTATGCCGTCGGGACCCTGGAACCGCACGTGCACAGCCGCGTCGACGACTGGCTGAATCCTTTCGCCTCCATCGAGCGGGGCGAGGGCCCCGGCCAGCTCGCGCAGTCCCTCTTCTCCTTCGCCGCCGGCGGCCTCCTCGGAGCCGGTCTCGGCCACGGCCAGTCCTTCCTCATCGGCTTCGCCGCCAAGTCGGACTTCGTCCTCGCCACCGCCGGCGAGGAGCTCGGCCTCGTCGGCCTCACCGCGATCCTGCTCCTCTACGGGCTCCTCGTCTCCCGGGGCTTCCGCGCCGGACTCGCGCTGCGCGACCCCTTCGGGCGGCTGCTCGCCACCGGGCTCGCCTCGATCGTCGCCCTCCAGGTCTTCGTCATCGCGGGCGGCGTGACCGGCCTGATCCCGCTGACCGGCATGGCCATGCCCTTCCTGGCCCAGGGCGGCTCCTCCGTCGTCACCAACTGGATCATCGTCGCGCTGCTGGTCCGGCTCAGCGACAACGCCCGCCGCCCCCGTCCCGCCGAGTGCGAGCGGGAGGGGGCCGGATGATCCGCTACATCCGCTGGTGCGCGTACTTTTGCGCCCTGCTGCTCGTCGCCCTGCTGGTCAACGTCGCCCGGGTGCAGGTCTGGGAGGCCGCCGCCTACGGCGCGAACCCGGCCAACAAGCGGCCCGCCGTCCAGCGCTACGCCGAACCGCGCGGGCGGATCCTGGTCGACGGCAAGCCCGTCACCGGCTCCCGCGACAGCGGCCAGCTCCTGCGCTACGAGCGCACGTACGCCGACGGCCCGCTCTACGCCCCCGTCACCGGCTTCTCCTCCCAGACGTACGGCACCAGCTTCGTCGAGCGCGCCGAGGACGCCGTCCTGTCCGGCACCGACCCGGGACTGTCCGCCTTCCCCCTCTGGTACGAGCTCTCGCGCGGGCGCCCCGGCGGCGGCGACGCCGTCACCACCCTGCGCGCCGCCGTACAGGGGGCCGCGTACCGGGGGCTGGGTGGCAAGCGGGGCGCGGTGGCGGCCGTGGAACCGGCGACGGGCCGGATCCTGGCGCTGGTGAGCAGCCCCTCCTACGACCCCGGCCTGCTCTCCGGTACCGGTGCGAAGGTCAAGGCGGCGTGGCGGCGGCTGAACGCGGACCCCGCCAAGCCCATGCTGAACCGGGCGCTGCGCGAGACCTACCCGCCCGGCTCCACCTTCAAGATCGTGACGGCGGCCGCGGCCCTGGACTCCGGTGTGGTCACCGACGTGGACGCGCCCACCGAGACCCCCGACCCGTACCCCCTCCCCGGTACGAGCACCCTGCTCCCGAACGCCGGCACGGGCTGCCAGGACGCCTCGATGGCGGAGGCGGTGCAGTTCTCCTGCAACACGGTGATGGCCAAGATCGGGGTGCGGGTGGGCCTGCGCCGCATGGCGGAGGCGGCGGACCGGTTCGGCTTCAACGACGACGGGCTGCGGGTCCCCTCCTGGGTGTCGCGGTCGAACTTCGACACCGACATGAGCCCCGACCAGCTGGCGCTCTCCTCGATCGGGCAGTTCAACACCAAGGCCACCCCGTTGCAGATGGCGATGGTCGCGGCGGCGGTCGCCAACGGCGGGGAGATCAGGACCCCTTACCTGGTGGACCGCACCACCCGGCACGACGGCTCGCAGGTCCGGGGCGCCGTCCGGCACACCCTGAGCCGCGCGATGAGCCCGGCCACGGCGCTGCGGATGCAGGAGCTGATGGTGAAGGTCGTCGAGAACGGCACCGGGCGCAACGCGGCCATCAAGGGCGCACAGGTCGGGGGCAAGACCGGCACGGCGCAGCACGGCGTGGGCAACGCCGGTACCCCGTACGCCTGGTTCATCTCGTGGGCGCGGGCGAAGGGCGCACCGCAGCCGGCGGTGGCGGTGGCCGTGGTGGTCGAGGACGCCTCGGCGGTCCGCGGGGACATCAGCGGCAACGGCGCCGCCGCGCCGATCGCGCGGGCGGTGATGGAGGCCGCCCTGTCCACCCGCTGAAACGCCGTGGGCGGCCCGCACCCACCGGTCCCGCGCTAGCCGGCGGCCCCCTCGGCCTCCTCGGCGCCCTCCCTGACGGCGGCGGCCACCTCCGCCACGCGCTCCTGTTCCTCCGTCGCGAAGCGTTCGCGGTCGAGGGACTCGGCCAGCTCCTCGTCCTGGCTCATGAGCAGGTCCAGATTGGAATCGCCCATGTCGAAGACCCCCATGTCCAGGTAGGCCTTCTGGAGCCGCTCGCCCCACAGCCCGATGTCCTTGACGCAGGGCACGATCCGGCTGAACAGCAGCTTGCGGAACAGGTGCAGGAACTCCGACCGCTCGCTGTACTCCTCCGCCTCCCGCCTGGGTATGCCGAAGTTCTCCAGGACCTCCACCCCGCGCAGCCGGTCGCGCATCAGGTAGCAGCCCTCGATCACGAACTCCTCGCGCTCGCGCAGTTCGGCGTCGGTCAGTTGCCCGTAGTAGTCGCGCAGGGCCATCCGCCCGAAGGCCACGTGCCGGGCCTCGTCCTGCATCACGTAGGCCAGGATCTGCTTGGGCAGCGGCTTGTCCGTGGTGTCGCGGATCATGCCGAACGCGGCCAGCGCCAGGCCCTCGATGAGCACCTGCATGCCCAGGTAGGGCATGTCCCAGCGGGAGTCGCGCAGGGTGTCCCCGAGCAGCCCCTGGAGGCTGTCGTTGACCGGGTAGAGCATCCCGACCTTCTCGTGCAGGAAGCGCCCGAAGATCTCGGCGTGCCGGGCCTCGTCCATGGTCTGGGTGGCCGAGTAGAACTTCGCGTCCAGGTCCGGCACCGATTCCACGATGCGCGCCGCGCACACCATGGCGCCCTGCTCGCCGTGCAGGAACTGGCTGAAGTTCCACGCGCTGTAGTGCCGGCGCAGTTCGCCCTTGTCCCGGTCGGCCATCTTGGCCCAGTGGCGGGTGCCGTGGAGGGTCAGCGCCTCGTCGGGGGTGCCGAGCGGGTCGTACGGGTCCACCTCGATGCCCCAGTCGATGCGCTTGGCGCCGTCCCACTGCTTGTCCTTGCCCTTCTGGTAGAGCGCGAGGAGGCGTTCGCGCCCCCCGTCGTACTCCCAGCTGAAGCGGGCCGAACCGGTGGCGGGGACCTGCCAGACGCCCTCGCCCGGGGCTTTGGTGTAGAGCTCGTGCGTCGACACTGACGCCTCCTCGACTGCCGTACGGGATGCGGTGGTTGGCAGCGTCACACGTTGGTAGACGCGCGGTCAACAAGTCGTGCGCGGGGGATTGACGCCCTTGCTGACAGGCAGTCTCATAAGGGGTGACCGCAGGTAACCCGACCGCGAGGTGCCCGAAGCCATGACGACAGTGACGGAACGAGCCGCGCTGAGGGACGCCCTCGGCCTGCTCAAGGACCGCGAGCAGATCGCCGAACGACTGCTCGAATCCTCCGCGAAGCACTCCTTCGACCCGGACCGCGAACTCGACTGGGACGCCCCGCCGATCGAGGGCAAGTACTACTGGCCCCCCGAACTGCTCTCCCTCTACGACACCCCGCTGTGGAAGAAGATGGGCGAGGAGCAGCGCATCGACCTCTCCCGCCACGAGGCCGCCGCCCTCGGCTCCCTCGGCATCTGGTTCGAGATCATCCTCATGCAGCTGCTGGTCCGCCACATCTACGACAAGTCCCTGACCAGCAACCACGTCCGCTACGCACTCACCGAGATCGCCGACGAGTGCCGCCACTCCATGATGTTCGCCCGCATGATCCGCGAGAGCGGCACCCCGGCCTACCCCGTCTCCCGGGTCAACCACAACCTCGCCCGCATCCTCAAGACGGTGTCCACCACCCCCGGTTCCTTCGCCTGCACCCTCCTCGGCGAGGAGATCCTCGACTGGATGCAGCGCCTCACCTTCCCCGACGAGCGGATCCAGCCCCTGGTGCGCGGAGTCACCCGGATCCACGTCATCGAGGAGGCCCGCCACGTCCGCTACGCCCGCGAGGAACTGCGCCGCCAGATGCTGACCGCCCCGCGCTGGGAGCAGGAACTCACCCGGATCAGCTGCGGAGAGGCCGCCCGCGTGTTCTCCCTGGCCTTCGTCAACCCCCAGGTCTACGACAACATCGGCCTGGACCGGCGCGAGGCCGTCGCCCAGGTCAAGGCCAGCGGACACCGCCGGGAGGTCATGCAGGCCGGCGCCAAACGGCTCACCGACTTCCTCGACGACATCGGCGTCCTGCGCGGGGTCGGCCGCCGGCTGTGGAAGAGCTCCGGCCTCCTGGCCTGAGGGGCGTCGTCTACCCTGCGTGCATGACCGTACGCGCGTACCGCAGGATGAGCGTCGAGGAGCGGCGGGCCCAACTCCTCGACGCGGCCCTGTCGCTGTTCGCGCACCGGGCACCGGAGGAGGTCTCCCTCGACGACGTCGCGGAAGCCGCCGGGGTCTCCCGGCCGCTGGTCTACCGGTACTTCCCGGGCGGCAAGCAACAGCTCTACGAGGCCGCCCTGCGCTCCGCCGCCGACGTCCTCGAACTCTGCTTCGCGGAACCCCAGCACGGCCCCCTCACCCAGCGGCTCTCCCGGGCCCTGGACCGCTACCTCGCCTTCGTCGACGAACACCACACCGGCTTCTCCGCCCTCCTCCAGGGCGGCAGCGTCGTCGAGACCTCCCGCACCAGTGCCACCGTCGACGGCATCCGCCGCGCGGCGGCCGACCAGATCCTCGTCCACCTCGGCGTACCCACCCCGGGGCCGCGGCTGCGGATGATGGTCCGCACGTGGATCACCGCAGTCGAGGCGGCATCGCTGATCTGGATCGACGAGGGCAGGCAACCGGACGCCGGCCGGCTGCGCGACTGGCTCCTGGACCAGTTCATCGCCCTCCTGACGGCCACCGCCGCCACCGACCCCGAGACCGCGGCGGCCGCACGGGCCGCCCTGGCCCTGGAGTCGGCCGACGGGCCCGTCGGGGTCCTCGCCCGCCGCGTGATCCCGGTGGTCTCCGAAGCGGCCCACCTGCTGTGACACTGGTGGGGTGAGAAGCGAACCGACCCCCTTCGAGGGCGGCCCGATGGACGGCCGGGTCCTCCCGATCCTCCTCGGCCCGACCGGCCACCCCCCGAAGTGGTACGAGATCCCGGTCCCCGCCCCGGACGGCGGCCCGCCGACGGTCCTGCTGTACGAACGGGTCCCGGCGGGCTACACGAAGCGGCTGGGGCTCCAGAAGGGCTGGAAGTACGCCTTCACCCCGACGGGCCGCAAACCGAAGCCGCGCTGGCCCTGGACCAAAACCCCGAAGCCGTAATCCTGCGGGGCTGTCGGTGTGCGGGCCGGCTTCCGGGGGCCGACCCCCCGACCCGGGCGCCTCATTCACCGGCGGGGCCGCACGACCCTGGGGCTCCGCCCCGGACCCCCGCGCCTCAATCGCCGGCGAGGTTGGATTTCGGCCGGCCGGGAAGTGCACCCGGGGCGGGTGACGAAGCGGCCGGGGGCGGGGACGGGGTGGGGTGTTGGCCGGGACGTGAAACGTGATGTGTCGGCGCGCGGTGCCCTGGGCCACTGGAGGCCCGGACAGGGCGCCATAGATCATGCAGTCCCGGACGACACCCCACCCCGGCACCGACCCCGCCAACCCGACCCCGGCCACCCAGGGCAACGGCCAGGCCGGGGCAACCGCTACGGCAGCCTCAGTACCGCCAGCGCCCCGCCCCCCTCCGCCCCCCGGAACTCCAGCCCCGCGCCGATCGCCTCCGCCTGCCCCACCGCGATCGTCAGCCCCAGCCCGTGCCCCTTCCCCCCGCTCCGGAACCGCTGCGGCCCGTGCGCGAGCAGGTACTCCGGATACCCGTCCCCGTGGTCCCGTACGGTCACCACCGGCCCGTCCACCGTCACCACCACCGGCCCCCGCCCGTGCTTGTGCGCGTTCGCGACCAGGTTCCCCAGCACCCGCTCCAGCCGCCGCCGGTCCGTCTCCACGTGCGCGTCCCCGACGACGACGACCTCCGTGTCCGTCCCGGACGCCCGCACCACCCTCCGCGCCAGCCGCGCCAGCTGGTGCAGATCCGTGTCCACCCGCTCGCTCCCCGAATCCAGCCTGGAGATCTCCAGCAGGTCCTCGGTCAGCTGCCGCATCGTCCGCACCCGCTCCCGCACCAGCTGCGTCGGCCGCCCCTCCGGCAGCAGCTCCGACGCGGCCTGCAACCCGGTCAGCGGCGTACGCAACTCGTGCGCGACGTCGGCCGTGAACCGCTGCTCGCTCAGCAGCTTCGCCTGGAGCGTGCCCGCCATCGTGTCCAGCGCCCCGGCCACCGTGGAGACCTCGTCCTGATGCCGCGAGGGATCGGTCGTGCGCCGGTCGCCGACCCGCGCGTCCAGGTCGCCGCCGGTGATCCGCCGGGCGACCGTCGCCGTCTGGTGCAGCCTGCGCGTCACCCGGGTCACGGCGAAGGCCCCCACCAGCAGCGTCCCGCCGATGGCCAGCAGCGAGGAGCCGATGATGGCGTTGTCCAGCCCCCGGATCGTCCGTGCGCTCTGCCCGTAGTCGATAGTGGTGGCCAGCGCCCGCCCGTCCGCCGGGGCGGCGGCCCACATCACGGGCTGCCCCAGGCGGTCCGCGACGACGGTCGCCCGCTGCCCGCCCACCGCCAGGGCCCGCAGCTCCGGCGGCAGCCCCGCCGGATCGATGCCCGAATCCGGTGGCAGGGCCTCGCCCGCCTCGTAGGCGAGAGCGGCGTCGTGCAGCTTGGCCAGCGCCTTCTCCCGCGCGGTCGCGACGGTCTGCCGGGTCACCTCGGCGTGCACGAGCAGTCCCAGCACGGCCGCCAGCGAGCAGCACATCACCACGATGAAGCACGCCGACTTCCAGGTCAGCGTGGCCGTCCACGCGGGCAGCACCCGCCTCACGACGCGCCCCCGACGGACGGCCGTGGCGACGCGGGCACCCGTACGATCTGCTCCCGCGTCGGCAGCATCGTCTTCTGCTTCCCGTCCCAGGACCAGGCGGTGATCAGCTCGTACCCCGGGTTGCCGCTCGGCACCCGCAGGATCACGTCCTGTCCGGCCAGCTCGACGGCGACGACGGTCTGGGTGGTCGCCATGATGCGGTTGAGCCGGCCGTCGGGGTCCGCCGTGTAGACCCGTACGGACATCATCCGGTCCGGGAACTCGATGCCCACGACCACCTCGTCCTTGCCGTTCCCGGTGAGGTCCCGGTAGTACGGCCGGCGCACCGGGCAGCGCCCCGGATCCTCGCCCGCGGTCCCGCACGCCCTGATCGCCGCGGCGGTCTCCTCGGGCATCCCGTCGGGACCCGTCACCTTCCCGGGCCGCGCCCGCAGCTCCGCCTGGACCAGGGCCACCGGGTCGACGTCGTGCACGTTCTGGTCGACGACCCGGGGCAGGCCCTGTACGTACTCCGGCGGCGCGCCCCCGGGATCGGCGGGCGGCACCTGGGCGCCCACCCGCTCCGGCCACAGGTGTACGGGCCCGCTCGCCGTCGGGGTGGGCCCGGCGGCGGCGAGCCCGCCGGTGTTCCCGCAGCCCGCGAGCAGCGGCAGCGGCAGCAGGAGCCCGCACAGGACGGCACCCGCACGCGACGGCGGTATTCGCACGGTGAAGGGCCTTCCTGTGGATTGCGTACGACCGAATCCGGCCGAAGCAACCTTATGCAGAGGTACGTCCCTTTTGCCGCCCGGTCCGCGGTATGGACTCCACGACGGCGGCACTCACCGGCACTCACCGGCACTCGCCACCGGCACCCGAAGGCCCCCGGCCCCGCTCAGCCGTCCGTCCGCCCCCGCCGCAGCATGGCGAAGCCCAGCCCGGCCGCGCCCACGGCCGCGATCCCGCCGCCCGCGGCGAGCAGCAGCACGCCGTCGCCGGGCCCGTCGGCCAGCGAGTTCAGCCGCAGGGCCTGCGCGGTGCCGGTGCCGGTGCCCGCCCCCGTACCGCCCCGCCCGCCACCGTCCTCCACGGAGGCGGGCAGCACCCGGCCGCCACCCCCACCGCTCCCGTGCCGGGTCCCGGTCTTGTGCCCGTCGCCGGCCACCGCGTGGGAGCCGTCCTGCGGGCGGGTCTCGCCGACCCAGGAGGACAGCCGGCCGTCGGGCCGCAGTACGGCGTGCAGCTCGCCGGACCCGCCGAAGCCGGTGATTCCGTCCCGGCTGGTCAGCGTCGCCACCGTGGTGCCCGAGCGCGTGATGTCGGCCTGGTACGCGTCCTTGGCGAGGCGGTACACCTTCGCGGTCGAGCGGCCGTCCGCCAGGGAGATGCTCTTGACCAGCGTCCGCTGTGCCCCGGACGCGGCAGGCCTGCCCTCGGCGAGCGCCGTGGCCGCGGGCAGCGCCAGCAGACCGGCGGCGCATGCGGTCACGGCGGCGGCGCGAACGGTCGAGCGGCGGCTGACGGTACTCACGGGGTTCCTTCGGCGTCGGTCGGGGAGGCCCGGAGGGTCCGGGCGCCATAAAAATAGGCGTCGGCCGTTGCGAGGGAGCACTGTTCTTGTAACAGGGAGGCCGCAAGGAGCCGACGGAGCTGTTACACAACGGAGGGATTGCCGTCGGCGGCGCCGGCTGCTCCCATGGACGGCGGGGGTGAGGCCGATGAGCGGACTCAAGGTGCTTCCGAGCGGCCGGCCGGGCCGCGGCCGGCTCTACGTCAACGGTTCAGACGGCCACGCGGTGGCCTGGTACGACCGGCGGACCAACCGGATCAGCGTCCTCTCGGACGACCGGCGCGCGGCGGTCCTGGCCGCCCTGCGCCCGTACTTGAGCGGCGACTGGACCATCGGGCCGCCGCCGGTCCCCACGCCCGCCGAACTGCTCGGGCTCACCCTGCCGCCCGACCTGGACCTGGCCCCGAACCGCCCCGGCGAGACCCTGCTCGGCGAGCTCGCGTACGGATCGCCCGGCAGCCGGGCCCGGCACCGGATGCGGCAGGAACTCCAGGCGCGGCAACGGATCGGGGCGGAGCTCGACGCCCTGGAGGAAGAGGACTGGCGGGCCCTGCACGACATCCCGTTGCCGGGCCTCGGGATGCTGGACCACCTGCTCATCGGGCCACCGGGCGTGTTCGCCGTCCGCACGGTCGCGGGGCGCCGCCAGCGCGCCCAAGTGGGTGACCTGCTGCTGACGGTGGGCCGCGCCGAGCCCCGCCCGGACCCCCGGTGGATCCGCAGGGCGGCGGCCCGCGCGGCCCGGGCGCTGACCGCCCAGGTCACTCCCGTCCTGGCCCTCGCCGACGCCTCCCGCATCGACGTGGCCCCGACGGTCCGGGACATCCTCGTACTCCAGCCCGCCACCTCGGCCGCCGTGCTGACGGCCGCCCCCGCCACCCTCAAACTCCCGGACGTGGAGGCCCTCTTCACCCTGGCCCGCACCCACGCCACGTGGTCCGCCCCCTAGCGCGCCCCCTCGGCCCTCGGCGCGCACCCTTCGGTGCGAACCCCTCGGTGTGATCCCCTCAGGCTGAACTCCGCTTGCGGGGCGCCGCCTTCTTGGCGGTGCGCGCGCCGGCGGCGGCGCCGGTGGCCGAAGTCCTGCCACTACCAGCCGACTTGGCGGTGGAGGCCGAGGTGGACTTGGTGCTCCGGGCCTGGGCCCCGGACTTGCTCCCGGTGCCGGACGAGGACTTGGCCCCCGACCCGGCCGGGCCGGCGCTCTTGGCCGTGGAGGTGCTCTTCTTCCCCCCGGCCGCCGTCTTCTTCGCGGCCGCCGTCTTCTTCGCGGCGCCCGTCGAAGCCGTCGACTTCTTCCCGCCCACCGCCTTGGGCGCGGGAGCGCTCGCCGCAGGCGTCCTGCGGCCGCGGATCGGCGTCACCTCCGCCTCGGTCGCGGACTCCGCGGAGTCCCCCGAACCCCCGGCCCGGGAGGCCTTGGCCGCCCGTACGCTGCTCTCCAGCGCGGCCATCAGGTCGATCACCTGGCCGCCGGCCGGCTCCACCACCGCCTCCGCCGGCTCGAACCCCTCGCCCGTCTTCGCCGCGAGCATGGCCTCCACGGCCTCGCGGTAGTCGTCGTGCAGCGAGGCGATCTCCACGTCGCCCAGGGTGGCCATCAGGGCGTCGGCCAGGTCGAGTTCGGCCTCCCGTACGCTCACCGACGCCTCGGGGGCCACGCCCTCCGGCCGGCGGATCTCGTCCGGCCACAGCAGCCCGTGCATGGCGATCACGTCGTCGACGACCCGCAGCATGCCGAGCCGCTCCCGCCCCCGCAGCGCGTACTTGGCGATCGCCACCTTCCGGCTCCGCTTCAGCGCCTCCCGCAACAGCGTGTACGGCTTCGCCGCCGTGGCGCCGTTCGCCGCGAGGTAGTAGGCGGCGTCCATCTGCAACGGGTCGATCTCCTCGGCCGGCACGAAGGACACGATCTCGATCGTCTTCGCGGTCGGGATCGGCAGCCGTGCCAGGTCCTCGTCCGTGATCGGGACGATCGACCCGTCGGCCTCCTCGTACCCCTTGCCGATCTCGGCGGCCGGCACCTCCTCCCCGTCGAGTTCGCACACCTTGCGGTAGCGGACCCGGCCGCCATTCTCTGGGGGTTCCCGATGCGTTGCGTGACGTACCGCAGCCCTTACTCGTTGAGGAGGTCGGCACGGTTCTCCGGGGGTGTGGCTCTGTGGCGTGCCGTGGCAATCAGCTATAGAGCTAAGGGGCGCACATGCAGGCATTCCTTGTACGGATGCCGTCCGGTGACGCGTACTGGACCGTGGTTGATGACGATCTTCAGGTGTTCCGGGAAGCCGACCGGTTTCTGAGAGGGCTGAGGCTCAACCAGGCTCGGGCGGAGTCCACCACCAAGGCGTACGCGGGCGCCATCGTCCTCTTCCTTCGCTGGTCGCATGCCACGGGCCGAGACTGGCGGACGGCGGCTCGTGATCTCAGCTCCTTCATCCTCTGGCTGAAGTGGCAGACGTCGAGGTCAGAGGGTCGAACGGCCCCTCCGGGATCTGGAACGGAGTCGGCGCGAGGGGCCCGGCGCATCAACGGCGTACTGGTCGCGGTGCGGGGGTTCTTGGCGCATGCGGTCACCGAGCGCTCGATCCCGGGATGGGTTCTCGAACAGCTCTACCAGGTCGGTGACACCCGAGATCTTCCCGCCCAGGCCCAGACCGAGGACGGGCGGATGCGTACTCGGCTGCGGGCTCAGCACAGGCTTCCTGAGGCGGAGAGCGAGGTCGACAGGGCCAGCGATGAGGAGATCGTCGCCATGTTCCGGGCCTGTCGATCGGCCCGGGACAGGTTGCTCGTCCTTTTGCTGTCCCGAGGAGGTCTTCGGCGAGGACAGGCAGCCGGCCTGCGCCGTAGCGACGTACACCTGCTGATGGACTCCAGCATGCTGGGCTGCCGGGCCGAAGGCGCTCACCTGCACGTGGTCCGTCGACAGAACCCCAACGGGGCCTGGTCGAAGTCCAAACGTACGGTGGTTCTGCCGGTGGACTTCCTGGTGGTACAGGCCTTCGACCAGTACACGCTGGAGCGCCATGAGCGACTGGGCTCCGCGGGCAGCGACTTCGTACTGGTCAATCTATTCCGCGAACCGGTGGGGGCCCCGGTCACCCCGGACGCGGTCGGCGAGACGATCGAGAGCCTGGCCCGTCGGGCGGGACTTGAGCGGAGGATCGCGCCGCACATGATGCGGCATGCGATGGCGAGCAACGTGGCCGACGCCGGTGGCAGTCTCGATGAGATCCAGATGCTCCTCGGCCAGAAGCACGCGGAGTCCGCCCGACCGTATCTACACCCGGCTTCAGCCCGGCTGCGCGCCGCGATCGACCGAGTCCCCTCTCCCCGAGACCTCTCCACCGAGGAACCATCGTGCCGTTGAAGGCTGTCCCCAGTGTGCTCCCCAGCACCGACGAGAACCCCGTGGACGTCTCAGCGTTGGGGGCTGAGCTGGACCCGGAGTTCTTGGCCCTTCTTGGATGGACCTGGCAGAAGAGAGTGCTGGTCTTCCCGACAGACCACCCGCAGTTGGGTTCTCCGTCATGCCGGGTGAAGGGATGCCTTCAAACCAGCATTGCGCGAGGGTTGTGCTCTGGGTGCCGAACGCGCTGGAGGGCAGCTGGCAAGCCGCCGTTGGATGAGTTCGCGGAATCAGAACAGGGAATCCGGCGAATCGTGGGTGTCGAGGACTGCCTGGTGTCTGGCTGCGAGCGTCCGTTCCGCTCACGGAACACGCCTCTCTGCACGAGCCACGTGGGCTACATGCAGCGCCGCAACGTCTCGCTGGAGGAATTCCTCGCCCTCGATGACGTCGTTGGCCTGCCGGTCTTCGGTCCGTGCGAGGTTTACTCGTGCCACCGGAAGCGCGACAGCAAGTCCTCTCGCTACTGTCACGCTCACCGAGTGCGCTGGCATAGCGTGCAGGTGCGGGGCCTCGTTGGAGCAGACGAGGAGGAGAGCTGGCGACTCACCGCGGCCCCTGTCACCGCGACGAACGAGATTAGCCTGCGAGGGCTGCCTGACCGACTGATCACGGAGATCCTCTACGGAGTACAGGCACGCACGACGGCTGGCCTCCACACGCTCCACTTCACATTGCGCACTCTTACAAACAGGTTGAGAGAGATGGAGGCACCGTCGCTCGCTGCCGCGGACGCTGCTCAGCTCGCGCGAGGTATCCGCGGCCTCTGCAGCAGCCTGGTCACGCTGGTTCGTCGCGCTGGACGAACACCCGAGAGTGAGCAGTCGAAGGACGTGTGGGAGGGAGCTGTGTTCGGCCACGCCGGCCGATTGAACTTCACCTCGATCCGTCAGTCCTGGCTGCGAAACGCCGTGAAAGAGTGGGCCTTCTTCACTCTGCCCCAACGTCGTGGCAGCGTCATCGCCACGGTTCAAGATGTCGTCAATGCGTTCGCGGCTCTCTCTGAGAGCCTCGCGATCCAGCGCGCCGATGGAGGCGACGATATCGAGGCTGTTGGTCGCCTTGACGTGGCGGCCTTCCTGAATCGCCTCGCCTACCTGCAACAGACCGAGGCGATCTCGGCGAAGCAGCGTGTGAGGATCTGTCGGTACTTGGTCAACTATCTCGGCAGAATGAAATCGCTCGGAATGGCCCGCTCAGGGAGGCCCCTCCATGGGTTGCCCGACGACTTCGCCTTACTCCCTGAGGACATCCCGGATGATCCGGAAGACTCCGAAGCGGGAAAGGATCTACCGCTGCAGGTGATGCAACGGATCTGTGATCTGCTGCCCACGTTTGGCGAATTCGGGCGTCATGGGATCGAGAACCGGGTCGCGGTCGAGCTGTTGATCGACACAGGTCGCCGACCTCACGAAATCTGCCACCTCCGCTGGGACTGCCTCAAGCAGGACTCCGATGGCCAGTACGTGCTGATCTACGACAACTACAAATCTCGGCGGAACGGCCGTCGACTGCCGATCTCGCAGGCAACCGCACAAGTCATCATGGAGCAACAGCAGCGCACGAGATCCGAGTTCCCTTCCACTCCCACCAGCGAACTCGCACTCCTGCCGACGCAACGAGCCAATCCCCACGGGCGTAAGCCGATCACATCCAGTTGGCTCTCCAGCCGCCACAAAGAGTGGGTGCAGACCCTCCCCGACTTCTCTGCTCCTGCCCAGGTCGAGGCGGATGGTGTCCTGGTTACCAGGACGCAGCCCTTCGACAAGTCGAAGATCTTCCTCTACGCCTACCGGCACACCTACTGCCAACGGCACGCGGATGCCGGTGTTCATGTCGATGTCCTGCGCGTCCTCATGGACCACCGGACCCTGAATACGACGCAGGGGTACTACCGAGTGACGGAGAAACGGCGGCGGGAGGCCGTGGACCGTGTCTCCACTATGCAGTTCGACCGCCATGGGAAGCGCGTCTGGCGTCAGGCCAAGGCCCTGCTGGATTCCGAGCACGCCCGGCGAGCCGTCGGTGAGGTCGCCGTCCCCTACGGGGTCTGCACCGAGCCATCCAACGTTGCGGCGGGCGGAGACGACTGCCCGGTCAGATTCCGCTGCGTGGGCTGCGGCCACTTCCGTACCGATGTCTCCTACTTGCCCGACCTGGAGGCATACCTCGCCGACCTCCTACGGAATCGCGAACGACTGGCGGCAGCCCTGGACGCCGACGACTGGGCCAAGGCCGAGGCCATGCCCTCGGATGAAGAGATCAGCCGAGTGAGGCGACTGATCAAGCGCGTCAAGGACGGCCTGGACAATCTCGATGCCAACCAGCGGGCCGAGATCGACGAAGCGATCACCGTTGCCCGCCGCGGACGTCAAGGCGTCATGCTGGGCATGCCTCGCGTCCGTCAGCCCCTGCCCGACCTACGTCCAGCGAGGCCCGCGTGACCAGTCTGAGTGAAGGCCGCTCCGAGGAAACTGCCCGGCGCCGAGAGCGGGTCCTCAAGGCGGTTGCCGCAGCCGTCGGGGCCGGCGAAGAAGTCAGCGTCTCGGCGATCGCCCGAGCGGCCAGGGTCGACCGGTCCTTCTTCTATCGCCATCGCGACCTACTGGAGCGAGTACATGCTGCGGCCGCATCCCCCTCGCCAACCTCAGAGGCGGCGGCAGTCACCCGGGCGTCCTTGCAGGCAGACCTGGCGAACACGCTGGAACGCAACTCGCGGCTTACCCTTCGGGTTCGGCAGCTGGAGCGCCGACTCTCCGAGTCTCTGGGCGAACAGGTTTGGCGCGACTCGGGCCTCGGCGCCTCTGCCGACATCGACCAGCTGCAACGACAGATCACCACTCTTCATCAGCAAGTAGTCGATCTGCAGGGTCAGCTCGACGAGCGGACGGACGACCTGCAGGCGGCCCGGGCGGCCAATCGGGAGCTCACCCGTGCACTGAACCAGAGCCCACATTGATCATTGGCCAGCCCTCACCGACTCGTTGTCAGAGCAATACGCCAGACTCTGCCCATGTCCCTCACCTCTTCCACAGTTCGGGCGTCATGGGCTCGGATTGATGCTTGGCTTCGCACACACGCTCCGGCCTCCGCCCGGCTTCTCGCCCCTCCTGCCAATCCCGACGAGGTCGAGAGGGCGCAAGTGGAGATGGCCGTTCGGTTCCCCAAAGACCTGCAGGAATCGCTGGGGTGTCATGACGGGCTCTGAACCGTTCCGGGTTTGATCGAGACTCTAGGTCGTGACTGTGACCTGGGGTTTCGTGGTTTCGCGGTAATGGTTGGTCTCGTATTCGACGGGCGGGATGTGCCCTATTTCACCGTGGAGTCGTCGGTGGTTGTACCAGTCGACGTACTCGGCGGTG
>NZ_JBGWAB010000096.1:0-32298 GCF_041862025.1 Streptomyces sp. AB3(2024) | reverse complement strand
TGGTTGGTGCGGGGCGCCCCCCCGCGGGGGGGGGGCTCTGAGCGGGGTGGGGCGGTGGGGGGGCCGGGCGGGGCCACGCCCGCGCGGGGGGGCCCGGGGGGGGGCCCCCCCCCCCCTGGGCCGCGGCAGCAGCCCGTAGATGACGATTACCGACCCTCATGATTGACCGAAATAGGTGATTTCGGGGCAACATGTAATGGTTCTCACGCACACGAAAAAGGCGCCCGCCCCGAGCGTGAGCTCGGGGCGGGCGCCTCTTCGTGCGGGGCGGAGCCGATCAGACGACCGGGACCGGGTAGGTCGGGTACTCGACGCCCGAGACGTGCTGGACGACGCGGATGACCTGGCAGGAGTAGCCGAACTCGTTGTCGTACCAGAGGTAGAGGATGGCGTTGTCGCCATCGACCTTGGTGGCGCCGGCGTCGACGATCGAGGAGTGGCGCGAGCCGACGAAGTCCATGGAGACGGCGTCGGGGGCCGTGGTGAAGTCGATCTGGCGCTTGAGCGGCGAGTGCAGCGAGACGTCACGGAGGTAGTCGAGGACCTCCTCGCGGGTGGTCTCGCGGCCCAGGCGCAGGCTGAGGATGGCGATCGAGACGTCCGGGACGGGGACGCGGATCGAGCTGCCGGTGATCGGCGCCTTGAGGTCCGGCAGCGCCTTGGCGACGGCCGAGGCGGCACCGGTCTCGGTGATGACCATGTTCAGCGGCGCGGAGCGGCCGCGGCGGTCGGCCTTGTGGTAGTTGTCCAGGAGGTTCTGGTCGTTCGTGAACGAGTGGACGGTCTCCACGTGGCCGCGCAGCACGCCGTACTCGTCGTCCATGGCCTTCAGCGGCGGAACGATCGCGTTGGTGGTGCAGGAGGCGCAGGACAGGATCTGCTCGTCCGGCTTGATGGTGTCGTGGTTGACGCCGTGGACGATGTTCGGGACGTCGCCCTTGCCCGGAGCGGTCAGGACGACCTTGTCGATACCGGGGCGCAGGTGGTTGGAGAGCCCCTCGCGGTCGCGCCACTTGCCGGTGTTGTCGATGAGGATGGCGTCCTTGATGCCGTACGCCGTGTAGTCGACCTCGGACGGGTCGTTGGCGTAGATCACCTTGATGGTGTTGCCGTTGGCGACGATCGTGCTCGTCGCCTCGTCCACGGTGATGGTGCCCTGGAACTGGCCGTGGATGGAGTCGCGGCGCAGCAGCGAGGCGCGCTTGACGAGGTCCGCCTCGCCACCGCCGCGCACGACGATGGCGCGCAGGCGCAGGCCGTTGCCGGAGCCGGCCTTCTCGATCAGCAGGCGGGCGACGAGGCGGCCGATGCGGCCGAAGCCGTAGAGGACGACGTCGCGGCCGGCGCCGCGCTCGATCTTGTTCTCACCGGTGGCGCCGGCGACGGCCTCGGCGGTGAAGGCCTCGACCGACAGGCCGCGGTCGTCGGCCTTGTAGTCCGAGGCGAGCATGCCGATGTCGATCTGGGAGGGGCCCAGGTCCAGCGTGGTGAGCGCCAGGAGGAACGGCAGCGTCTCGGTGACCGAGAGCTCCCCGCCGGCGATCTGCCGGGCGAAGCGGTGGGTCTTGAGGATGCTGACCACCGACTTGTTCACCAGGGAGCGGCTGTGCAGCAGGATCGTCACGTCCCGCTCGCGGTGCAGCTTCCCAATGATCGGGATCATCGACTCCGCGATCTCTTCGCGGTTCTTCCAGTTGGTGAACGAGTCCTCGTTGACAGTCACAGATCCATCTTTCGAGCTAGGCAGCGCTCATATGCTAACCCCTAGGAAATTTGATCATTTCTGCGGTCCCGTCCATGCGCTTGTTGACCAGATCTGATCTGTTTTGGCCGACAGCCGGTCATCCCGGCTCATCCGGTGGTACGCGGCGCCGGACGGCCCAGTGGCAGCAGGTACTGCAGGGGCTGCTCCAGGTCGTCCAGGCCGAGGAGCTCGTGGGCCAGGTCGTCGTGGAAACCGCCCAGCGTGGTGCCGCCCAGGCCCAGGGCCGAGGCCGTCAGGAGCAGGGTCTGGGCCAGATGGCCCGTCTCCAGCAGGGCCAGGCGCAGGGCGCGCAGCCCGTAGCGCCGCCGCAGCACGCCGAGGTCCGCGTAGAGGCCGAGGACCACCGGCACCTCGTCGACACCGATCCAGTCCGGGTCCGTCTCGGGGCGGGAGGTGTACGTCGACAGCGGCTTGAGCTCCTCCGCCGTCGGCGCGGGCCCGATCCGGCGCAGGGTCCGGCGTTCCGGCACGCACGCGTACGTGCCGGGCTCGACGCCCGCCACGTCCAGTACCAGCAGCCGCACCCCGGCCGTGTACAGGGCTCCCGCGCTCGGGTAGGGCCGGTGGACGAAGGGACGCCGCGTGCCGTCCGCGAGGGGCTGGACGCTGCGGCTGCTCTCGGCCAGGGCGTGCCAGAGCAGGGAACCGAGGGTGGGGGCGTCCAGCGGCCCCGTCAGGCGCCCGCGCCGGGAGGCCCGGTCGGCCAGTACGGAACGCAGCGAGACCTCCGGCAGGGGGGCCGCGGGCAGGGCCGTCTCGGGCAGGGACACCGGCGGGGGCGCCGGGGCGGGGGCCTGGCGCAGCGCGGCGTCCTCGTTGCGGCCGATGTGGACCTTGCTGCGCTCCAGGTACTGCAGGTCGGCGGCGGTGTGGCCGGCCGGGAAGTAGTCGGGCTCCCCGTCCGTCTCCAGCAGGGTCCGGCCGGCCAGCCGGCACACGGCCCGCTCCTCGTCGGGGGTGACCCCGAGCCGGTTGAACAGCATGTGGAGCTGCGAGCCCCAGACCCGGGCCGCGCTCTCCTCGGAGAGGCCCGCCCCGGCCCCCCGCGCGCCGTCGGCGGCGCGCAGCCGGGCGTCGGCCTCGCGGACCCGGTCCGTCCAGCGGGTGAGCCAGGGCGCGGCCGTACCGGCGCCGAGCCGCTCCCGCAGGGCTTCGGCGCGCCGGGCCAGGCCGGTGCGCTGGGCGGCGTGCACGGCATTGACCCGGGCGTGCACGGAGGCGCCGGGCAGCAGGGGCGTCTCGGTGACCCAGCGCCAGCCCGCGGCGTGCCGGCGCAGCCAGCGGGCCGCCGTGCGGCGGTCCATGCCGAGCGCGTACGCCGTCGCGTGCGCCAGGTCCGCCGCGCGGGTCAGCCGGGCCGCGTCCGCGCCCTCGTCGGGGAGGTCCCGCAGGGCGTCCAGCACGGCCCGGGTGGAGTCCGCGAAGACCTCCTCGGCGACCGGCAGCGCGCGCGGCCCGCCGTAGCGGTGGGTCTCGGGCACGTACGGCACGGCGCGGACCTCCCCGTGGCGGGACGGCCACGGGCCGGGCACCGCGGGCACCTCCCCGGCCGCGCCGGCCAGGTCCCGCGGGAGCGCCGCGGCGGCCCGCTCGCTCAGGCCGCGCACCCGGATCCGTACGTGGGGGCCGTCCTCCCCGTACCGGATGAAGAACCACCGGGCGGCCTCGCCCGAGGCGACGAGGCCGTCGAGGAGCGGGGCGGCGGAGCGGACCAGGAAGGCGTCGGTGTCCAAGGTCCCGGAGTGCAGGAAGAGGTGGTGGCTGTGCCAGGTGTCGGTGGTCGTCACGTGCGGTCCTCGGGTGTCAGGGGAAGGGGTGGGGATGGACCGCGAGGTCCTCGTGGCGCAGCGGGCGGGGGGTGCGGCCCAGCCGGTACGGCACCTCCAGCAGCCGGGACAGGCCCCGGGTGCGGCGGTTGACGTGCCCGAAGGTCATCGGCAGCGAGCCGGGGACGACGACCTTCACGCAGTGCAGGCCCAGACCGGCGCGCAGGCCCGGCTCGCTCTGGTCGACCGCGATCACCTCCAGTCCGGCCCGCGCCAGCCGGTCCACGGTGGCGCCGAGCAGCGCGGAGAGGTCACCGACCGGCTCGGGCGCCCCCGGCCAGGCCTCCGCGGCGGTCAGGCAGGGCGTGTCGGCGAAGAGGAACTCCAGGCGGGGGGCCGCCTCGGGGAGCGTGTTGAGACCCACGTGGTCGTCGAGGGTGACGACCAGCTCGGGCCGGTCCAGCATGGGCCGCAGCCGCTCCGGATCGCGCGGGCCGCCCTCGGCGGAGGCGCGCTGCGGCGCCTCCAGGACGTTGGTGACGACCTCGGCCACCGCCGACCGGATCGCCGCGCGGGGATCGTGGTGCGCGCCCGCCGCCAGGAACACGCGGGGGGCGTCCGGGTGGGAGCCGGTGTAGCGGCAGACGGCGACGACGGCGGGGATGCCGAAGTCGTTGGTGGCGTCGAGCAGGACGAGGCGGTAGCCGGCGACGGCCGCCCGGTCCGCGAGCAGGAGCGTGTCGAGGTCGTCCGGCGACGGTTCGACGCGGCGCAGCGGGGTGGCCGCGTACCAGGCCATCAGGAAGGCGTCGCGTTCGGCGACTTCGAACAGGCCGTAGAGGGCGGCCTCCTCGGCGCTGTTGCCCAGTCCGCAGCCGTTGGAGGACTCGTACACCACGCGCGGGCCGCGGTCGGCGCCGCCGGGGACGTCCCAGTACGCGACGTGTTCGGGCACGGCCGTGGTCCGCCGCCGGGTGAGCGACCAGCCGTGGACCCAGTCGAGGGCGAGGCCGGGCGTGTACGGGACCGTCGGCGAGGCGGGGTGCCCGTGGTGGGCGGGGTCGGGCAGGCCGAGCCGTCGCGGGTCCACGGCGCGGTCGGGGCCGAGGGCGGCGAAGGGGGCCCGCAGGGCGGTGCGCCGGCCGGTGGGCCGCATCCCCGCGTAGCGCTCGGCGCTCTCGAACAGCGCGATGCGTTCGCTGCCGGGGAAGTCCCGGGCCCGGCCGTAGCCTCCGTCCTCGACGGGCCGGCCGTCCGTCACGAAGGCGCCGGTCAGGGAGAAGGCGGAGTCCTCGGCGCGGAGCAGGCGGCGGACCGGGCCGAAGCGCTCGTCGTACAGGGCCGCCCGCAACCGGTCCGCGGAGGTCCGGGGGTTGGGGGCGCGCAGGACGTACGGGTCCGGGAGCGGGCGGGGCGCCGAGGGCAGCGGGACCGCCGCGGCCGGGGAGTCGGCGGGCAGTGGGTGGCAGACCGTACAACCGCCCACCGGGCGGACGCGGTGGGTGGACCAGGTGCCGCGTCCCTGGTGGAGCAGGTGCACGACGGCGCCGCCCTCCTCCGCCGCGTCCCGGGGGGCGTCCAGCAGCTCCCGCGCGAGGGCCACGGCCGCCTCGGCGAGGGCCGGTGACGGTACACCGGCCAGCGCGAGTTCCCCGCTCCGCCAGGGGACCCGGCCCCCGGCGGTGGCCAGTCGCTGGTACTCGGCGCAGCACAGGCAGGCGGCCGCGCCGGGGCGCAGCACCGGGCCGACGACGGCGACGGCCCCGTCGAAGCGCACCGGCGCCAGGGCCACGGGGTGGCCCAGGGCGTGCCGGCTCAGTTCCTCGGCGAGGCCCAGGCTCCAGCGGGTCAGCAGCACCACGGCCCCTCCGGCGGTGGCCGCGAGGGCGGAGTCGGCGTCGAGCGGCGGCGCGGCGGTCACGGTGCCTCCTGCGGGCGGTTCAGGACGGTGAATCCGAACGCCCTCAACAGGGTGGCGAGTTCCCCGTCGGGGGCGGGCCGGGGCGGGCCCGTCAGCCGGACCGCGGCCGCCTGGAAGGCGTCCTCGCGCCCGGCCGTGTCGGCGAGCCACCGGCCGGTCCACCCCGGCTCCTCCCACCCGACCGCCGGGGCTCCCTCGACGGCCAGCCCGGCACCGGCCGCGCCGGCACCGGCGGCCGGGGTGCGGCCCGCCGGCGGGTCGGTGACTGCGGTGACGGCCGTGACGGCGGTGGATGCGGCGGCGGCCGACACCGCGGCGACGGCGGACAGCGCGGCGCAGGCCACCGCGTCGCCGGGGGTCGCCTCGACGGCGTCGCCGAGCGGGGCGGATCCGTCCGGGCCGGGCCGGCGGACGACGGCCCGGTACACCTCCTCGCCGGAAGCGACCCGGAACACGTGCAGGCGGGCGGGCACGGCGAGACGGTCCGTCAGGGTGCTCCACCAGTGGCGGGCCTGCGGATGTCCGGACCACCGCTCCGGGGCCACCGGCGTCCGCCCCGCGCCCGTCCCGGCACGGCGGGCGACCTCCGCGCGCAGGGCCCGGCCGCGGGCGTGCCCGGGATTGGCGCCCACCGTGGAGCCGGGCCGGCCCAGGGCCAGTTCGGCCGCGACGCAGAACACCTCCAGGCGGGCCAGGTCCAGCCGCGGCGCGCCGCCGGTCAGGGTCGCCCCGGGCCGGTGCGGGGCGGTGCCGGGCGCGGCGCAGGAGGCGAGGGGGACCGGCAGCTGCGGCAGGTCCGCCGGGCCGGGGTCGGGCAGCACCCCGCACCGCTCGTCGCCGAGGGCCGCCACGCGGCGCAGGGCCTCGCGCAGGGTGGTGGCGGGTGCGAGGGCCGCGCCGCAGGGGCGGGGCCCGACCCAGGTGCGGTACTCCGCGCGCGGCGGACGGGCCTCCACGAGGAGCACCGCGGGAAGTCCGGGCAGCAGTCGGTCGTCGTCCCCCTCGTCGGCCGGGTCGGGCAGGCCGGCCGCCGCGCACAGCAGCCGGTGGGCGGCGGCGCCGCCGAGCAGGGCGGCCGTCGCCCCTCCCCCGCCGGGCGGGCCCGGAGCCGGGCGGGCGGCCAGGCGGGCCTCCAGGGCCGTCGCCGTGGCGGCCGTGGCGGAGGTGGTGTCCGGGGAGGTGACGTAGCCGGTCGGGGCGGGCAGCGCGGCCGCGAGGGCGTGGGTGACGCCGTCGGGGAGGTGGGCGCGGAGGTGGATCCGGCCCTCGGGCAGGCCTGCGTCGCGGATGTACGTGACGGGCAGTCCGCCCTGTTCGAGCGCCCGGCCCGCGGCCCTGGCCAGGGGTGCGTCGACGGCGGCGGCCACCACTTCGGCCCGTGTCGCGGCGAGCGCGGCCGCAGCGTCGGCGGGCCGGTCGGTGCTCACGGCGAGCCACGGCCCGACCGGGCCCGGATCGGGCGCGGGCCGTGGCGGACCGGTGACGAGCAGGCCGTGCGCCTCCAGTTGGGCGACGACCGCCTCCACCGCCGTCCGCGCCGGGGAGCCGGGCTCCAGGCGGTCGAGGAGGGCGTCGAGCCCGCCCGTGCGCAGGGGCTGCTCCAGCGAGCGCCACAGCACGGGCAGCGCGGGGCTGCCCTCCAGGGTGACGCTCCCCCGCCGGCCCCGCAGGTGCAGTCCGTCGCGCAACGGGGTCACGGCGGTGCCGGGCCGCAGCCGGCGTCCGGTGCCCGTCATGCCCCGCGCTCCACGGCCTCGACGGCCGCGCCGACCTCGGCGCGCCAGTCGCAGCCGGTCAGGGCGGGCACGGCGCGGACGACGAGGTGGGCCGCCAGGTACCGCTCCAGCGGGCGGACGTCGCACAGGGCGAACAGCCGGTACAGGCCATTGGTGCAGGCCCGGTGGATGAGGTAGTCGGGGCGCCGCCACATCGTGCCCCGCGGGTCGGAGCGGCTCAGCAGCCGGTGGAACTCGCTGTACCGGGTGCGGACGTCGTGGTTCCAGCGCTCCTGCGCCGCCGCGTCACCGGTGGCGGCGGCCCGGTCCCGGTAGGCGTGCGGGTCGCCGTGCAGGTCGGCGCCGGCGTCGTGGCGGCTCCGGGCCAGCCGCCAGGCTCCGGCCGAGAAGTCCGCCCACTCCCGTTCCCAGCCCTGCGCGCCGCCGTCGGCGATCCTCCCGACGAGGGCGGTCACGGCCTCGCCGGCCCGCTCCGCGTGCTGCTCGAAGCGGGCCCGTACGCGGCCGTCCGGGTCGTCGTGGACGAGGAAGTCCTCCAGGTGGGAGACGTACGAGTAGTGGGCGCCGGCCAGGCCGCCGGGGTGGGCGGCGGCGTGCGCGGCAAGGCCGGTCACCGCGAGCCGGAGCCGGGCCCCGGAGCCGTCGCCGCCTTCCCCGAGGAAGGCGGCGCCCGCCCGCAGCGCGCCGAGGCCGGACCGCAGCAGGTCCTCGCGCAGGGCGGCGCCGTCGTCGCCGAGGAGGGTGCGCAGCGGGGTGCGGTCGACGGCCTCGACGCGGACCGTGTTGTCGGGGGCGATGGGCCCGTAGGGCGGGGGGACGAGTTCGGCGCGTCCGGCCGCGGCCGCCAGGCGCAGCAGCTCGGACTCCGTCAGGTCCGTGTGCGAGGGGTGCGCACGGAGCCAGGCCCGGACGCGCCGGGCGGCTGCCTCGGCGGCGGCCTCCACCCGGGCGGGCGGTCCCTGGATGCGCAGCCGCAGGTGGGGGCCGTGCAGCCAGTGCCGCTCGACGTGGGCCGCCAGGCCGTCGGCGGCGCAGGAGGCGGCCAGCGGCAGCAGCGCCTCGCGCAGCAGGGGTGCCTTGACCAAGTGGTGGTGGAAGGCGACGACGTCGCGCGTGCCGTCGTCGTTGTCCGGGTGTGGTGCCGTCGGCACGGGCCCTTCCTCCTCTTCCACTGCGGCGGTCTTCATCGCGGCCGTCCGGACCGGTAGACCTCCAGGACGAGTTCGACGGCGCGGGCCGGGGCGGCCGCGCCGCCGGGGGCGGGCAGCGCCTCCTCCAGGACGGCTCCGTCGCCGTGCCGGGACAGCCACTTGGGCAGGCAGCGCAGGTGCAGTGCGCTGCCGAGGTCCACGAAGTGCGGTTTCGGACGGCTCAGCCGGCTCAGGAAGTCCTCGGCGGGGCGGCCGGTGGGGGCGGTCGCGGCCGGGTGCAGGAAGAGCTGTTCGGGGAGGTCCAGCAGGGCGCGCCAGCGGGCGGCCGCCCGCGCCGGGGAGGGGGCGGCGGCGAGTTCGGCGCGCAGTTCCCGCACGACGCCGGGCGTCAGCTGCCAGCGGCGGCGGCGGAGCACCACGTGGCGGTGGAGCAGGCGGGGGCTGTGCACGACGCGGCCGCCCGGGGCGGGCAGGACGCGGCGGGGTGCCAGAGCCCGGAAGTCGACCACGCCGTGGGGGTGGTCGCAGAGGTGGGCCGCGATGCGGCGGGGCAGCAGGACGGGGGCGAGGAAGCCGGGGTAGAGCACGTCGAGGTGTTCGCCCGTGCTCCGTAGCCGCAGGCGTACCTGGTCGGTGGGCTCGTCGTGGACGAGTTCCAGGTCGCCTTCGGCGATCGAGGCCCGGCCGCGGTCGGGTCCGATCTCGTCGGGGACCAACAGGGGGTGGAGGTTGGCGTTGAACCCGCCGACGGGCCTGATCTGGGCCGCCCTGGCACCGGGAGTGAGGCCGCGGCGGATCTGCCGGGCCGTCTCGGCGGTGGCGCGCGGGTCCAGGGCGTCCAGGAACCGGCTGCTGAAGCGGCCCCATCCGCCGTACACGTGGTTCACGGCGAGCAGGCCGCGGTCCGGGTCCCGCTGGAGGAAGTACGCGTAGCTCAGCGGGCGTTCGAGCGCCCAGCCCGGCAGGTGCCCGCCGAGGGCGCGGACCGGGCCGGGCGGCAGGACGACCTCGGCGGCGTCGGCGGGGTCCTGCGCGCGGGCGTCGCGCACGGCGGCCGTGAACCCGGCGCGCAGCCCGGCGAGTTCCTCCGTCCCGGTGGGGAGGTCGGCCCGGTCGGCGGGGTCGAGGTCCGCGAGCCGGCCGGCCGTTTCCCAGGCCTCGGTGACCTCGGCGCCGAACTCCCACGGGTGGTGGCAGGTGCCGCCGGGGCCGTAGCGGGCGACGAAGCGGTCGCGGACGACGCGGCGCAGGAGGTGTCCGAGGTCGAAGAGTTCGGCCAGGGCGGTGACCTCGGCGAGCGCCGCGTGGTCGGCGGTGTCGAGGAAGCCGTCGAGCGGCAGCGGGAGCGGGGCGACGACGTCCTCGGACAGGGCGGTGAGCGGGGCCGAGCCGGCCGGGACGGGGCGTCCGGCGTCGGCCAGTTCCGCGGCCCAGCGGTGGGCGAGATCGGCGAGCAGGGCAGGCCGTTCCTCGGCGGTGGCGGAGCCGAACGCGCTGGTCAGCCGCCCGATCCCGGCGACCCGCCGGGCCCGCTCGGCGTCTTCGGCCCGCTGCGCGGCCCAGGCGGGCTCCGCCGGGTCGGCCGGCTCCGTCGGGCCGGCCGCGTCCGTCGGGCCGGAGAGCCCGGTGGGGCCCGCGGTGTCCGCCGGGCCGCCGGGGCGCAGCCAGGTCTCGATGTCGTGGAGCGGGTCGGCGCTCTGGGGCGGGACGGGGTCGGCGGGCACCAGCAGGCCCGCCTCCGTCAGACGGGCGAGGTAGGCCTCTGCGGCGGGGCCGGCGGCGGGATCCGCCTCCCGCAGGGCCCCGGCCAGCCGTTCGGCGAGTTCCCCGAGGGGCACCGGGGTGGCGGCGTGCTCGGTGACCAGGCCCAGGGGGCCGCCGGCCGGCAGTTCCGCCTCGTCCTCGCGCGCCACGAGGTAGCGGCCTCCCGCGAAGGCGGTCCGGTCGCGGGAGTAGGCCGCCCGGCCGTCGGTGGTGCGCGCGGAGCTGGTGATGCGGTGCGGGAGGCCGGCCCGGCGGTGCGGGGCGTCCAGCAGGGCGAGGGTGAGGGCCGTCGTCAGGGTGCGGTTGGGCTTGACCACCGCGCGCAGGGGGCCGTCGAGGAGCCGCGTCTCGCCCCAGGACGACCGGGGGCCGGCCTGCGCGGAGGGCAGTGCGCCCCAGCCGACGGCGGTGAACCAGGACAGCGGGCTGGTCTTCGTGCAGGCCCGCAGCGCGTGGCGCAGCACGGTGGCCTCTTCCTTGCGGGCCTTGCGGTCTGCCGCTCCGCCTGCCGCCCTGCCTACGGCGCGCAGGAGGTCGGCGCTGGTGAGGGCGACCGCCTTGGCGAGGGCGGGTTCGCGGCACAGGGCCGCCAGGGCCTCGCGTTCGGCGCCGAGGGCGGGTCCGGCGACGTCGCCGAGCTCGGCGAGGAGGGCTTCGCGGCGTGCCCGCAGGGCGGTCCAGTCGGCGAGGCGGGGTACCCGCTCGGGCAGGTCGCCGAGGCGGGCCAGCAGCGCGGGGCGCGGTTCGCGCCCGTTGTGCAGGGCGCGGCGCAGGGGGAGGACGACGTCGCGGTGGAAGTCGGCCGGGTGACCGTCCCGGCTGTCGTGGAGGTCGTCGCACAGGGGTGCGGTGGTGCGCAGCAGCCGCGTTTCGGTCCGGTGCAGGCGGGCGAGCAGGGCGCGGAAGCGCTCCGCTCCGGGCCCCTGGGGCGGGTGGGTGAGCACGGTGGTGCGGACCAGCGCGTACGGCGCGGACCGCACCCGGTAGCCGGCCGGGCGTCCGGGGTAAGCGGGCGCCGCCGCGAGCCGGGGCTCCGGTGACCGTGACGGTTCCTGCGGCATGGCGCTCCCCCGTTCTGTCGGTGGTGGAGTACGGGCCTCCCGCCGCACCGGGGTGCGGCGGGAGGCGGGCTGGACGCTCGGGGTCGGTGGGCGGTGGGGGTGGGGACGGCGGTCGAACGGTCAGGCGGTCGGGGTGTCCGTCTGGGGCTGGGCGCAGGAGGAGGAGCCCTGGCAGGAACACGAACCCCAGGACGCTCCGCCTTCGGGCAGTGCGGCGGTGTCGCGCATCGAGGTGACGCTGAGGTCGCCGAGGTCGAGCTCCAGGTCCTGGAGGTCGAAGGCGGCGTCGGGTGCGGTGTCGGACATGGGTGTCTCCCGAAAGCTGGAAGCGATAGGCCGAATGTGCACGGAACGAAACCGCAGTTCTCGGGCCGCAATTCTCCTGATGCCCGGAACCGCCTTTCGCAGGAAAAGTATTACAAGCCAGAACGTGCCACGGCAAGCATCGGAGAAATATGCCAGCACCTCCGGAATCCACCTCCCCACCACCGCCGGGGCGCGGCCGAAAACACAGGTTTGACCTGCTCAGAACCATATTAATTTCAGCCAACTGCAGATTTCCCGCACCCTTGGAGAACATTCAACGGAATTCGATCAGGGGTACGTCAGCAACGCGTCAGCAACGCGTCAGGAATCGGGCCGTCGCCGTCAAGGGTCCGTCAGGGAAAGGAGAAGCCGGAGGGAATTCGGGGATAACTTCGATGGCGAGCCCCGGACCGCCTCCCCGCGGTCCGGGGCCCCACCCGCCACCCGTGGTTCCCCGAGGAGGGCCCCATGTGCCTGTTCCGGTACGACGACGACCCCGAGCCCGAGGAACGGGTCCCGGCCGGGCCCCTGTACGTGCCGGCCCGGCCGGGAGGCGAGAGCGCGGTGCTGCGGCTGTTCCGGACGCCGCTGGGCGAGCGCACCGCCGTCGGCTTCACCAGCCCGGAGCGGCTGTCCGCCACGCTCGGCGCCGCACAGGCCTGGATCCGGCTCTCCGAGCCCGTCCTGCGCGCGCTGGCCGCACCCCTCGGGGTGACCCTGCTGACGGTCGATCCGACGCTGACGGCTCCCCCGGTCACCCGAGCCCCGGTCGGGGGCCCCGGCGCCGGTCCGCTCACGCGGGCCGCCGGAACCGCCCGGACCGCCTGATGGGGGACCAGACCATGACCACCGATGTCCTCGCCACCCCGGCCCCGGCCCACGCCGGCGACCTGTCCGTCTGGCCGGCCTCCACCGCCCCGCTCCCGCACGGCGGGGTGGCGGTCGGCGGGGTACCCCTGGCCGAGCTGGCCGACCGCTTCGACACCCCCGTCTACGTCCTGGACGAGGGCGAGGTCCGCGCGCGCTGCCGGAGCTACCTCGACGCCTTCCCCGACGCCGACGTGCTGTACGCCGCGAAGGCGTTCCTGTCCCGGGCGATGGTGCGCTGGGTCCGGGAGGAGGGCCTGGGCCTGGACGTCTGCTCGGCCGGGGAACTGGAACTGGCCGTGACCTCCGGGTTCCCGCCCGAGCGGATCGTGCTGCACGGCAACGCGAAGTCGCCCCGGGACCTGGAGGCGGCGCTGCGGCTCGGCGTGGGGCGGATCGTCATCGACAGCGCGTCCGAAATAGCCCGGATCGCCGCCGCCGTCGGCCCCGGGGAGCGCCAGCGGGTGATGGTGCGGGTGGTGCCCGGCGTCTCGGCCGGGGGCCACGACAAGATCCGTACCGGCACGGACGACCAGAAGTTCGGCCTGTCGCTCACCGACGGGGCCGCGCAGCACGCCGTCGCCCGGATCCTGGGGCAGCCACGGCTCGAACTCACCGGCCTGCACTGTCACATCGGCTCCCAGATCACCGGGGTAAAGCCGTACGTGACCTCCCTGCGCCGGATGGTCGGACTGCTCGCCCACATCCGGGACCTGCACGGAGTCGTCCTGCCGGAGCTGGACATGGGCGGGGGCCACGGCATCGCCTACCGGCCCGGCGAAGCCGTCCTCGACGTCGCCGCCCTGGCCGCGCGGCTGCGCGCCGAGCTCGCCGAGGGCTGCGCGGCCGCCCGGCTGGCCGTCCCCCGCCTCCTCGTCGAACCCGGCCGGGCCCTCGTCGGTCCGGCCGGAGTGGCCCTGTACCGGGTGCTCGCCGTCAAACGCACCGGCGCGACGGTGTTCGTCGCGGTGGACGGGGGCATGAGCGACAACCCCCGGCCCGCCCTGTACGGGGTGCGCTACGCCCCCCGCCTGATCGGCCGGCACTCGACGGCGGCCCCGTGCGCGGCCACCGTCGTCGGCCGGCACTGCGAGGCGGGGGACGTGCTGGCCGCCGGGGTTCAGCTGCCCGGCGACGTCCACCCCGGGGACCTGCTGGCCGTCCCGGTGGCGGGCGCCTACCAGCTGTCGATGGCCTCCGGATACAACCTCGTCGGCCGTCCGGCGGTCGTCGCGGTCCACGGGGGCGCGGCCCGCCTCCTGGTCCGGCGCGAGACGCTGGAGGACTTCCGGGGCCGGGACGTCGGCGCCTGAGCGGCCCCGCACCGCCGCCCCCGGGTCGCGCCGTACGCCCCGAGCGCCGTACGCCCGGAGCGCCGTGCGTCAGCCGGCGTGGACGTGGGGGCGGCGGGCCCGGTCGGGTTCGGCCGCGCGGATGACCTCCCGGGTGACGGGGGCGACCTCGCCCTGCCCGAAGAGGAAGAAGCGCAGGAAGTTGGCCATCGGGTTGCCCTCGGTCCACTCGAAGTAGATGTGCGGGCGCTGCCCCGTCCCGTCGCGCACGTGCAGGAGCAGGGCCGCCAGGGCGTTGGGGACGGTGGAGCCCTCCAGGGTGAGAACCCGGTAGCGGTCGTGCAGCACCTCGCCGCGTACCTTCAGGCCGGATTCGAACTCGGACGGGTCCAGGACGGTGACCTCGACGAACAGCACGTCGTCGCCCGGGGGGATGTCGTTGTCCTCGCGGATCTGCTCGACCTTGTCCCGGTACTCGGCCTTGTCCCGCCGGTCGGGCTCGTTCGCTATGAAACGTATCGTCCGGTTGGCGGTGTCCCGGACGAACCGCTGCGCCATGTCGTCGAGCTCCACGTGCGTGACGCGCAGTTCGAAGACCCGGGCGAGGCGGGAGAGCAGCGAGAGGGCCATGATGCCGCCGATGAAGCAGGCGCCGATCTTCACGCCGTCGGGCCGCTCCACCACGTTCACGGCGGTGGTGTAGACGAAGACGGCGGAGATGATCCCGAAGCCGATCGTCCAGCCGCGCTCCCCCGCCCGCTTGGCGGCGATGGTCACGGCCACGGCGGCCGAGGTGATCAGTACCAGCACGCCGGTGGCGTACGCGCCGCCCTGGGCGTCGACGTCGGCGTCGAAGAGCCAGGTCACCAGGAAGGCGACGAGGGTGAAGACGATGACCATCGGGCGCAGGGCGCGGGCCCAGTGCGGGGCCATGCCGTAGCGGGGCAGGTAGCGCGGCATCAGGTTCAGCAGGCCGGCCATGGCCGAGGAGCCCGCGAACCACAGGATCAGGATGGTCGAGACGTCGTAGACGGTGCCGAAGGCGGAGCCCAGGTGCTCGTGGGCGAGGTAGGCGAGCGCGCGGCCGTTGGCCTCGCCGCCCGCCTTGAACTCGTCGGCGGGGATCAGCAGCGTGGTGACGAAGCTGGAGCAGATCAGGAAGACGCTCATGATCACGGCGGCCGTGGTCAGCAGCTTCTTCGTGCCGCGGATCCGGCCGGCCGGCCGGGACGCGGTGTCGTCGGGGTCGCCGTGCACGTGCGGCATGACCGCGACGCCGGTCTCGAAACCGGACAGGCCGAGCGCCAGCTTGGGGAAGACGACCAGCGCGATGGCGATCATCATGAACGGGTTGCCGTGCTCGGCGGTGAGGGCCTGCGTCCAGTCGGCGACCACGTGCGGCTCGGTGGCGACCTGCCACAGACCGACCGCCACGACGACCACGTTCAGGCCGAGGTAGGTGGCGACGAGCACCACGGCCACCCCGATGGCCTCGCTGAACCCCTTCAGGAACACCGCGCCCAGCAGGGCGATCATGAGCAGGGTGATCGGGACCTCGTGGCCGTGCAGGGTGTTGGTGAGGTGCGGGTTCTCCACCAGGTGCGCGGTCGCGTCGGCGGCCGAGAGGGTGATGGTGATGAGGAAGTCGGTCGCCGCGAACCCGAGCAGGGTCAGGACGAACAGCTTCCCCTTCCAGAACGACAGCAGCTTCTCCAGCATCGCGATGGAGCCCTCGCCGTGCGGACTCTCCTCCGCCACCCGCCGGTAGACGGGCAGCGCGCCGAACAGGGTGAGCAGGACGAGCACGATGGTGGCCAGCGGCGAGAGCAGTCCGGCGGCGAGCGCGGCGATGCCGGGCTGGTAGCCGAGGGTGGAGAAGTAGTCCAGGCCGGTCAGGCACATGACCCGCCACCACGGCCGCCCGTGGGGCTGGGCCGCGGCCTCCTTGGCGGCGGGCGAACCGCTCTGGGCGGTCAGGCCTTCCAGCATCCACGTGCGCAGGCGCGAGGAGCGGGCAGGGGTGGCCATCGTGAGGAGCTCCTGTCGCACGGCAGGGAATCAGCCATCGGCATCGACTGCTGGGCCAGCGTACGCAAACTGATCAGTTTTCACTGCAAATAGGACCATATCGGTGCATTCTTAATGCGGATGGAGGCCCCGGCGTGACGGCGCCCTCCCCACGGCGGGCGGCACTCCGCCGGGGCCGTGCGGGGGGCGCGCCAATATCGCGTAGCCGTCCCGTAAGCAGCACGTCAGGGCGCGGGGCCGAGCCCTCCCCCCGCCCTAACCTCACCCCATGGGACGACGTTTCACACAGGCCACGAAGGGTTCGGACGGCGCCGGAGCGGCGGGTCCCGGCCCCTGCGCGCACGACGTCCACTGGGCCGGCGAGAGGCGCTCGGCACTGGGCGTCGCGCTGCTCCTCTTCGCCGCCCTGCTCGTCATGGACGCGGGTTTCGGCAGGCTCGACGTGGTGCGGGGCGCCCTGTGGGCCGGGCTGGGCGGTCTCGTCTTCGCGATCCTGCGCCCGCCCCGGGTCTGCGTACGCCCCGGACTGCTGAGCGTCCGCGGGCTGCTCGTGACGGACACGGTCCGCACCGACTCGCTCGTCTCGGTCCGCTGGTCCGACGGGGTGGCCCAGCGGATGATCCTGCGGGACACGGACGGGAGCCGGGCCGAGATCGACCCGATGATCCTCGTCCGCAATCCGGTGATGTGGCACCGCCTCGACACGGACGCCCGCGCTTCGGCCGGGCGCGGGACCCTGCGGTGCGGCGCGGCCGCCCTGCGGCGATTGGCGGAGCGCATCGACGGCGAGACGGCCCGTTCGGTCTTCCGGGTTTCCGGACTGCGGTGACTCCCCGGCGGGGCGGCCGGGCCGGGCCTCCGCTTGCAAAACGGACCAGCAGTCCGCATACTCACACCATGCGGACCGTTGGTCCGTTTTTCGGCGACCGTCACGGGCAACCGCCCGCGATCGCCGTAGCCCCGAGCAGAACGGAAGGCCCGATCTTGACCAACCCCACGGAACCCGCCGAGCTCTACCGCCACGGCCTGCGCCTGCTCCTGGAGAAGGACATCTCCGGCTGGGTCGGCCTGTGGGACGAGGGCGGCGTCATGGAGTTCCCCTTCGCGCCCGAGGGGTGGCCCGTCCGGCTGGAGGGCCGGCAGGCGGTCGCGGACTACATGCGCGACTACCCCGACCACATCGACCTCCACGACTTCCCGGACGTGACGATCCACCGGACGACCACCCCCGGGGTGATCGTGGTCGAGATGCGCGCGGTCGGCCGCCTGGTGAAGACCGACAGCCCCTTCGAGATGACCTACATCGCCGTGGTCACCGTGCAGGACGGCCTCATCACCTCCTACCGCGACTACTGGAACCCCCTCGCCGTGGCTCAGCCCGGCCTCGACCCCGCCGGGACGGACCGATGAACGACCGGGACGCCACCCTGGTCATCGGGGCCACCGGCACCACCGGCCGCCGCGTCACCGCCGGACTCCTCGCCGAAGGCCACCGGGTGAAGGCCGCCGGCCGCAGCGCCACCCCCGTGGAGGGCGCACGGGCCGTCCGGTTCGACTGGAACGATCCCTCGACCTGGGACGAGGCCCTCGACGGCGTCGGCCGCGCCTATCTCGTCCCGCCCATCGGCTCCTCCGATCCGGCCGCGGCCATGCTGCCCTTCCTCCGCCGGGCCGGCGCCACGGGCCTGCGCCGCGCCGTGCTGCTCAGCTCCTCGGCGATCCCCGCGGGCGGCCCGGCCGTGGGGCAGGTCCACCGGGAACTGCCCGCCCTGGTCGAGCAGTGGGCGGTACTGCGGCCCTCCTGGTTCATGCAGAACTTCACCGGCGACTCGCCCCACGCGCGCAGCATCCGCGAGTCCGGCGTCATCCGGACGGCCACGGGCGACGGCCGCGTCGGGTTCGTCGACGCCGAGGACATCGCCGCCGTCGCCGTACGCGCCCTGACCGACACCCGCTCCCCCGACACCGACCTGGTCCTGACCGGCCCCCAGGCCCTGAGCTACGACGACGTCGCCGCGATCATCAGCCGGGCCACCGGCCGGGCCGTCGTGCACCGGCACCTGACCTTCGAGGAGTTGCGCGACCGCTGGGCGGCCGAGATCCCGCCGGAGTTCGCCGGCATGCTGGCCGGCATGGACCGGGCCATCGCGGCCGGCGCCGAGGACCGCACCACGGACACCGTCCAGCGCCTCACCGGCCGCCCCCCGGGCACCTTCCGGGCCTTCGCGGAAAGGGAGGTGGCATCGCGCGGCTGACGCTCCACCGAGGGGGAAGGGGCCGGTGCCCGCCGCCACCCGGGCGCCTCCCCGCCCGCGACAGCGCGTATCTTCGACTGGCCCGCCGACACGATCCGGACCGCCCCGCACCCCACGGGCCGTCGGACATCATGAACAGGTCAGGGGCCCCGGACGGGCCGGAGACCAGGAGGAGGACCCGTGACCCAGCGGCCGGAGCGCGCGGACGCCGTGCGCAACCGAGAGGCCGTCCTGGCCGCCGCCGACGCCCTCTTCGCCTCCAGCAGCAGCCCCCACAGCGTGTCGATGGACGACATCGCCACGGCCGCGGGCGTCGGCAAGGGCACTCTCTTCCGGCGCTTCGGGGACCGCGCCGGCCTGATCGGCGCCGTGATCGCCTCCCGCCTCGAACCCCTCAAGCGCGACGTGAGCGAAGCGCGGGACGCACCCGGGTCCGCGCCGCGGCAGCGGGTGCTGGACCTCCTCGACGCCTCGCTGCGCTTCAAGATCGAGAACCGGAACCTGATGTCGGCCGCGGAGGACGCCGGAATCAGCAGCCCCTACCGGGCCGACCACTACGGCTGGTGGCACGACATGCTCCGGGCGGAACTCGACGGTGTGCCCACCGTCCACGACCCGGACTTCACCGCCCACGCGCTGCTCGCCGCCCTCCGCGCCGACCTCGTGGCCCACCTGATCGACGAACGGAAGATGACGCCGGAAGGCCTGCGGTCCTCGCTCGCGGCCTACGTCGACAACGCCCTCGGCACCGGCCGGGACGCGTCGGGGTGAAGCGGGTCGGGCCTGACCACACCGAGGTCGGCCGCGGACCCGCCGACCGCTCGCGTTCCCCGCGGGGGCGGTCCGCTCAGGCGTACGGGTCACCCAGCTCGGTGAGGATCTCGCCGACGGTGCGCTCGAAGAGCGGCTCGGGGTCGGTGAGGGCGAAGTCGAGGTGCCCGAAGACCTCCACCGCGACGGCCCCGTACAGCCGCGCCCAGGAGGCGACGAAGACGTAGATCACCTCCAGCGGCACCGGTTCCCCCGCCAGGTGTTCGCGCACCTCCTCCAGTTGCGCCGCCCAGACGGGGTCCAGGGCGGCGGGAGTCCGGACGGCACCGCGCCGCCAGAGCTCGACCATGAGACCGAGGAGGACGCCCCCGAAGCGCCAGCCGGGGTCGTGGGCGGCGGACCCGGGCGCGGTGTCGGCGTCCGCCAGGGGCTTGGCGAACAGCAGGGCGAACTCCCGCGGACGGGCCAGCGCCCAGCGGCGCAGCTCGCGGCAGACCTCGCGCAGCCGCCGCCCCGGCTCGTCGGCGGGCATCCGCTCGCGCGCCGCGGCCAGGGCGGCGGCCAGCTCGTCGTACAGGTGCGAGACCAGGGCCTGGACCAGCTCCCGGTGGCCGGCGTAGTAGCGGTACAGACCCGGCGCGGTCAGGCCCATCTCGCGGGCGACGGCGCGCACGGTCACCGCCTCGGGGCCCTCCTCGACCAGCAGCCGCCGCGCGATGCGCATCGCATCGGCGAGCGCCTCCTCGCGCACGCGGTGGCGCCGTCGGCCCGCGGTCGTTCCCGGGGTGTCCATCATCTGCGCGGGCCCGCCTTCCACTTGACAAAGTTAACGGGTATCACTTTAGCTCTCCCCCGGAGTTAACGCTGTAAACAATTGCTGGGGGGACCTCATGAAGTACGGCATCGTGCTGACCTACACGCTCACTCCGCGCTGGCTGGCGCTGTCGCGCGAGGAGCGCAACCGGATGCGCAGTACGCACATCGATCCGGTCTTCGCACGGCACTCGGACCGGATCACGGCCCGGTTCTTCGACGCCGAGGCCTTCGGCGGCGGCGCCTTCTCCGACTTCGCCGTGCTGGAGACCGAGGACCTCGGCGCGTACTACTTCCTCGTCGAGGCGCTGCGCGACACCCCGCTCATCAGCGACGGCCACCTCGTCCTCGGCGAGGTCCTCCTCGGGGTCCGGGACGGCTTCCAGGCGTACGAGCACACCCTCTCCCCCGCCGCCGCGGCGCCCGCCGCCCCTGCGTGAGCGGGCCCGGCCGGCTCCGACCGCTCCGGTACGGGATCGGAACGTCGGCGGAGGGTTCACCGACCCGGCCCCGGGCGGAGACGGCATCATCGTCCAGGGCGGGCGTACCGAGCACCCTGACAAGAAGGCACGTCAGAAGCGCGCCAAGAAGAAGACGAAGACCATGGCGCTGATCATCGGCGGTGTCCTGGTGGTCGCCGCGGGCGGGGTCTTCGTGGGACAGCGGCTCGGCCACGACCCGGCCGTCCTCCCGCCCCAGGCGGTGGCCACGCCTTCCGGTGCCGCTCCCGCCCCCACGACCTCCCCCGACAGCGGCAGCCCGGCGCCCGCCACCAGCCCGGGCGCCCCCGCCACCAAGGCGGGCACACCGACGGCCGCCGCCTCCGACCCGCCCGCCCGAGCCGGCGACAGCCCCTCGCCGGCCCGTACGCCGCTGCCGCCGAAGCAGTCCGGCGCACCCGCCCCGGCCGCCGCGCCGGTCCTGTCGCTGCGTCCGACCGGAGTCCGGGAGTACTGCGCGAACGGCGAGTGGCCCGACACCCTCGTGGTCCACAACAGCGGTGGCGGCAGCCTGATCTGGTCGGTCGGACAGCTGCCCGACGGGGTCACCGTCAGCGAGGACGGCGGGTCCCTCGCCGCCGACGCCTCTCAGGTGATCACTCTGGGCGGCCGGACCGAACTGCCGCCCGCCAACGGCAGGTTCACGATCGGCTTCTCCAGCAACGGCGGCAGCGGCCGGGTGACCGTCACCTGCGCGTGACGGGCCGGGGCCCGGGCCCGGGCCGGAACCGGTTCCCGCCCGGGTCTGGTGTGAAGCAGTGAATCACTGCTTCAATCCTTCCCATGCCCTACCGCCGACCGCCCGCCGTGCAGGCCCGCCTCGACGCCCGCCGCGACCGGGTCCTGGAAGCAGCCGTCCGCCTGCTCTCCCGGGAGGGGTACGCCGGCTGTTCCGTCGCCGCGATCGCGGCCGAGGCCGGAATCTCCACCGGGAGCGTCTACCAGTCGTTCTCCGGCAAGTCCGAGCTCGCCGCCGCCCTCTTCCGGACCCTCGTGGCACGGGAGGTGGCGGCGGTGACCGCCGCCGCGGACCGGCCCGGGACCGCCGCTCAGCGGGTGGCCGCGGCCGTCGAGACCTTCGCCTCGCGGGCGCTCCAGGCGCCCCGGCGGGCCTTCGCCCTGCTGGCGGAGCCGGCGGACCCGGCCGTCGACACCGAACGGCTCGTCTTCCGGCGGGCGTTCCGCGACGTGTTCGCCGGACAGGTCGCCGCGGGCGTGGCCGTCGGCGAACTGCCGCCGCAGGCGCCCGAGCTGACGGCCGCCGCGCTGGTCGGGGCGATCGCCGAAGCGCTCGTCGGACCGCTCGCCGACGGCGACGCGGCCCCGGGCGAGATCATCCCCGGCCTGACCACCTTCACCCTGCGTGCCCTTGGAGGACACGATGCCGCAGACGCATGAGGTCACCAACCAGGTACCCCCGCACCACGGTTACGACGCCGCCGCGGATCCTGCCCTGCTGGAGGCCCTCGACCGCGAGGGAGCCGGCTGGTCCGCCCCCGAGCTGCACCGCCTCGGCGTCCTCGCGGGCTCGGAGCAGGCCGCGGAGTGGGGCCGGCTGGCCAACGAGAACGAGCCCGTCCTGCACACCCACGACCGCTACGGCCACCGGATCGACGAGGTCGAGTTCCACCCGTACTGGCACGAGCTGATGCGCACCGCCGTCTCGCACGGGCTGCACGCCGCTCCCTGGACCGAGGACGAACCGGGCGCGCACGTCGCCCGCGCCGCGAAGTTCATCGTCTGGAGCCAGGTCGAGGCGGGCCACACCTGCCCGGTCTCCATGACCTACGCCGCCGTCCCGGCGCTGCGCGCCGCGCCCGCCCTGGCCGGGTGGCTGGAGCCGCTGCTCGCCTCCCGCACGTACGACTTCGGGCTGCGCCGGCCCGACACCAAGCGCGGGCTGATCGCCGGCATGTCGATGACCGAGAAGCAGGGCGGCTCGGACGTCCGCGCCAACACCACGACCGCCGTACCGGCCGGGGACGGCACGTACCGGCTGACCGGGCACAAGTGGTTCACCTCGGCGCCCATGTCGGACGTCTTCCTGACCCTGGCGCAGGCCCCGGGAGGACTGTCCTGCTTCCTGCTGCCGCGGGTCCTGCCCGACGGCACCCGCAACCGGCTGCTGCTCCAGCGCCTCAAGGACAAGCTGGGCAACCGCTCCAACGCCTCCTCCGAGATCGAGTACGACGGGGCGTTCGGCTGGCTGGTGGGCGAGGAGGGGCGCGGGGTCGCGACCATCATCGAGATGGTCAACACCACCCGCCTCGACTGCGTCCTGGGCGGGGCCTCCGGGATGCGGCTCGGTCTGGTCCGGGCCGTCCACCACGCCACCCACCGGCGGGCGTTCGGCAAGGCCCTCATCGACCAGCCCCTGATGCGCAACGTCCTGGCCGACCTGGCCCTCGAATCCGAGGCCGCGACGGCCGTCGCCATGCGCCTGGCGGGTGCCACCGACCGGGTCGCGCGCGGGGACTCGGACGAGGCGCTGCTACGCCGGCTGGGCCTGGCCGTGACCAAGTACTGGGTGTGCAAGCGCGCCCCCGGACACGCCGCCGAAGCCCTCGAATGCCTGGGCGGCAACGGCTACGTCGAGGAATCGGGCATGCCGCGCCTGTACCGGGAGGCGCCGCTCTCGTCCATCTGGGAGGGCTCGGGGAACGTCGCCGCCCTGGACTCGCTGCGTGCCATGGCGCGCCAGCCGGAGACCGTCGAGGCCTTCTTCGCCGAGGTGGGACGGGCGGCCGGCGCCGACCGGCACCTGGACGCGGCGGTGGCCGGGCTCCACAAGCAGCTCGCCGATCCCGCCGGGGCCGAATACCGGGCCCGGCAGCTGACCGAGACCATGGCCCTGTCCCTCCAGGCCTCGCTGCTGCTGCGGCACGCCCCGGCCGCGGTGGCCGACGCCTTCTGCGCGTCCCGTCTGGGCGGCGAGCACGGCGGCGCGTACGGCACCCTCCCGACGGGAGTGGACACCGGGGCCGTCCTCGCGCGGGCGGTGACGGCCGCGGTGTGAGCCGGGGCCGGGGGCCGGCTCGGCCTTCACCTCCCCGGTGAGGGGGAGCACTTCGCCTCGCCCTTCCCGTTCGCCTCGCCCCTGCAACCGGGCCGCCCCCGCGGAGCGTCTGGGGCGTTGACGGCGGGCAGTCTGGGCGACGGCGGGCGACGGAACGGGGACGGGACATGAGACGCGCGTACGGCAACGCGATGCTGGTCACCGCCGTGGCGGTGGCACTGGGTCTCTCGGCCTGCACCCCGTCCGGAGGTCCGGACTCCGGGGTGTCCGCCCGGCCCACCGGCGGATCCGGGACCGCTCAGGCGTCCCCCTCCGCCCACGCGCCGGCCAACGGCGGCCCGTCCGGGGCTCCGCACCCGACGGCCCACCCCTCGGGTGCCACCCCGGGAAGCCCCGCGCCTTCGGGGCACGCGGGCGCGACCCCCCTCGTGCGTACGGGTGTCCCGTGGAACCTGGACCGGCTCGACCAGCGCACCCGCCCCCTCGACGGCCGCTTCACGGCGGGCACCGACGGCAGCGGGGTCCACGTCTACGTGCTGGACACCGGCATGGACCTCAAGCAGCCCGAGTTCACCGGCCGCGCCACCCCCGGCGCCGACTTCATCGGGGTCCCGGACGAGGGCGACTGCTACGGCGGGGACGGACTGGGCCACGGCACGTTCGTGGCCGGCATCATCGGCGGCCGCACCTACGGGGTCGCCCCCAAGGCCGAACTCGTACGCGTCCAGGCCATCGCCTGCGAGGAGGGCGACAGCGGCGGACCGGGCAAGGACACCCCGCCGGCGGTCGAGACCTCCGTCGTCAAGGCCGTCGAGTGGGTGACCGCCCACGCCCGGCGCCCGGCCGTGGTCAACATGTCCCTCAACCTCAAGACCCGCTCGCCGGCGCTCGACGCCGCCGTGCAGCGCATGGTCGAGTCCGGGATCCCGGCCGTCGTCGCGGCGGGCAACTTCAACGACGACGCCTGCGGGCACTCGCCGGCCGGCGCCCACGGCGCCATCGTCGTGGCCGCCTCCACCGCCGACGACCGCCACTGGCGGGACACCGAGGGCTTCGGCTCCGGGTACGGATCCTGCGTGGACCTGTACGCCCCCGGGGACAAGGTCACCTCCGCGGTGGCGGGCGGCAGCGGTACCGCCACCAGCGACTCCGCCGCCACCTCGTGGGCCACCCCGCACGTGACGGGCGCGGTGGCCCTCTACCTCTCGGCACACCCCGGCGCCACACCCGCCCAGGTGCGCACCTGGGTCACCCGGCAGGCCACCCGGGACGCCCTGACGGCCGTCCCACCGGGAACCCCCAACCGGCTCCTGAACACCTCCGCCCTCTAGCCCGGCCTTCGGGGCGCGCATCGAATCGCGCGGTCAGAAGTGCGGGTCGAGCAGCGAGCCGAAGGTGTAGGGGCCCGCCGACCGGTGGTATCCGGCGTCGGTCGCCACCGGTACGCCGTCCAGCCACACGCTCCGCGTGTTGTACGCCGTGTCCGCCGCGCTCGCGGGCGTCCCCGCCAGTGTCACGACCGCCGTCATCCAGAGGTGAACTCAGCCGTGCGCCGGGCGCGTTGATGTTCGCTGCGTGCCGGGTGCCTGTGCACCGCGTGCCGTGGGGCGGCCGGGGAGAACGCGCTGCGTTCGGTAAGGGGTGATCCCGTAGGCTGCGCCGGGCGCGGGCCGGCCGGTTCGGAATCGGCCCGGACCTGTCCTCCGGGGACGTCGGTGACAGGCCGTCCACTCCTTCGGCAGCCGCAAAGAAAGAGCGAACCGTGACCTCCCGCCTGACCAGCACCTCCGGGTACGCCGAGGCCTCCGACGCACTCGCCCAGCAGTACGAGAGCGTGACGTTCGAGGACGTGCACGCGGGTGTACTGCACCTGCTGCCGCCCCCCGGCGCCCGGGTCCTCGACATCGGGGCCGGCACGGGCCGGGACGCGTCGGCGCTGTCGGCGCTGGGCCACACCGTGGTCGCCGTGGAGCCGACCGCCGAACTCCGCGCCCACGCCCGGCGGATCCATGCCACCGACCCGATCACGTGGCTCGACGACGCCCTGCCGGACCTCACGGCAACGGACCGGCACGGCCCGTACGACCTGATCGTCGTCTCGGCGGTCTGGATGCACCTCACCGCCCCCGAGCGGGAACGGTCGATGGCCCGCGTCGCCGCGCTGTTGGCCCCGGGCGGTCTGCTGCTCCTCACGCTCCGGCACGGTCCGGTGCCGCCGGGACGGCGGATGTTCGAGGTCACGGCGGCGGAGACGATCGCACTGGCCGGGTCCCGGGGGCTGGCCTGTGTCCACCACGGCGACAGCGCGGACCCCCTCGACCGGGGCGGCGTGTACTGGAGCGACCTTGCCTTCACCAGGGGGAACGACGAAGAGTCCTGACGGGCGCGGGGCCCGCTCCGGCGGCCGACAGGTGAGCCGTGGCAGCGGTTCGGCCGCCTCGACCGCCTCGACCGGTCCCCTTACCGTCCCCTCCCCGTCGTCGGCTGACACTTCGATCAAGTCGGTCACGGCCGGCGTCCACGCGCGACGATGTCCTTCGGACCCCGGCGTGTCGATACGCTGGCCGCGGGTCGGGGCATCAGGTGGCAGCCGGAGGGGAAACGAGTGGGTGTGGGGAATCCGTTGACGCAGGTACCGAGGATGCGACTGGACGAGCTGCTGGACGAGCTCCAGGTGCGCATCGACGAGGTGCGCGGTACCCGCGACCGGGTGCACAACCTGTTGGAGGCCGTCGTATCAGTGGGGCGGGAGCTGGACCTCGCCCAGGTGCTCCGGCGGATCGTGGAGGCGGCCGCGCTGCTGGTGGACGCCGAGTACGGCGCCCTGGGCGTGATCGGCCCCGACGGCCGCACGCTCGCCCAGTTCCTGACCGTGGGGCTCACCGACGAGGAGATCGCCGACATCGGTCCCCTGCCGGCCGGTCACGGCCTGCTCGGCGAGGTCATCCACCACCCGGAGCCCCTGCGGCTGACCGATCTCGGAGCGCACTCCTCCTCGTACGGGTTCCCGGCCCATCACCCGCCCATGCGCACGTTCCTCGGCGTGCCGATCCGGGTCCGTGACGAGGTGTTCGGAAACCTCTACCTGACCGACAAGCGGGGCGGGGTCGACTTCGACACCGAGGACGAGACCGTGATCTCCACCCTCTCCGTGGCGGCGGGCGTGGCGATCGACAACGCGCGGCTCTACGAGGGGGCGCAGCGCCAGCAGTTGTGGCTCAGGGCCAATGCGGAGATCACCGAGAGCCTGCTGTCCGGCAGTTCGCGCCCGGCGGTGCTGGAGCTCATCGCCCGCCGCGCCCAGGAGATCACCGGGGCGCGGCTCGCGAACATCGCCGTGCCGGTGGACGGCGTCGACGGTCTGGTCGTGGAGTTCGCCGCCGGTGTGGACGGAGCCTCGTGGCAGGGCCTCGTCGTCCCCTTCGACGGCACGCTCTCCGGAGCCGCGCACCGGGCGGGCAAGCCCGTGACGGCCCTGCAGGCCTCGGGCGACGGGCGCTACCCGGCCGAGGGCCGGATGCGGGGGCGGGACGGTCTGGGACCTGCCGTGGCGGTGCCGTTGGGCACTGCGGGCGGGCAGAGCCGGGGCGTCCTGCTGCTCTCGCGCTCGGCGGGCGATCCGGCCTTCGGAGAGGGCGAGTTGGAGCCGATCGTCGCCTTCGCGGGTCAGGCGGCGATCGCTCTGGAGCTGGCGGAACGGCGCCGGGACGCCGAGCAGATAGCACTGTTGGAGGAGCGCGACCGGATCGCCCGCGACCTGCACGACCTGGCCATCCAGCGGCTCTTCGCCACCGGCATGACCTTGCAGAGCGCCGCCCGGCTGGTGGAGCACGAAGGGGCTGCCGAGCGGGTCGGCCGGGCGGTCGACGACCTGGACGAGACCATCAAGATAATCCGGTCGACGATCTTCGGGCTCCGCACCAAGGACCGCGAGAGCGGCCCCGGGCTGCGGGCACGCGCCGCCCGGGCCGTGGGCGACGCGGCGACCTCCCTCGGCCATCCGCCTCGCCTGAGCATGGAGGGGCTCCTCGACACCGACGTACCCGCGCAGATCGCCGACCACGTGGTGGCGGCGCTGGGCGAGCTCCTCAGCAACGCGGCCCGCCACGCGCGGGCGACCCGGGTCGGCGTGACCCTCAAGGCGGGACGGGGCGAGATCGTACTGACCGTCTCGGACAACGGCACGGGCATTCCCGCGCAGGGACGCCGGAGCGGGCTGCGCAACCTCGACGAGCGGGCCCGGAGTTCGGGCGGGACCTTCACCGTGGAGACTCCCGAGGAGGGCGGCAGCAGGCTCGTGTGGCGGGCGCCGCTTCCCGGCGGCAGCTGAGGGAGGCGGCACGGGGTCAGCGGCGGACCGCCAGGGCGGGTGGCGGCGGTGCGGCCTCCAGGCGGAAGCCCGTGACGAGATCCGGGCGGATCCGCAAGGCGCTGGTCATCGGCCGGCCCACCCAGGGGCGCAGCAGGTCCGCGTACCGGTCGACGTCCTCGGCCTCGGCCACCGGTCGCGCGTAGCCGGTGACGACCACGCTCCAGCCGAGATGGGTGTCGGGATCGATGACGTCCGCTTCGTACGCCACCACCACGCCGGGGACGTCGGCGGGTTCCGTCAGGGAGGCCAGTGCCCCGCCTTCGTGGATCCGGATGATCACGTCCTCGCCTTCGACGAGGTGGTTCACCGGCCGAACGGCGGGCAGCGCGTGCCGCGTGAAGACGATGCGGCCCAGCGACACCGTGGCCAGGAGCCTGAGGGCCTCCGCCCTGTCCAGCTCCCACATGTGCCGGGTGGCCGTCGCAGCGACGGTCCGCCCTCCGGCTCGGAACGGCTCCGTGATCACGAGACGACGAACTTCAGGTCGTGGTCGGCTGCGAGCACCCGCATCGACTTGACCACCAGGGGTGGGACGTCGCACAGGAGGAGCCGTGTTCCCGCCGTACGGCAGTGGCGGTTGAGCCGGGTCAGGAGGTCGATGCCCGCGCTGTCGCAGAAGGAGAGGCCGCACAGGTCAAGGACGATGTTCCGGTGGCCGGACCCGGCGAGTTCGCGCAGGCGTGGCCCCACTTGCCCGGCCGTGTAGAAGTCGAGCTCTCCGGCCAGGGACATCCGCAGACCGCGGTCGTCCCGGGCCACGGTCTTCAGGTCGATCAAGGCGGTCGTCATGAGGTCCTCCGCGCTGCGTGCGGCTCCGTGGAGTCGCGCCGTTCCCCGTGCCCCGTCAGTCCATCCGGTGCCACCCGCGCCCGGGAGGGCCCGGCAGGCCCTCGGGGCAGGGCCGAAGGTCCCTTTCCGGAGGGCCTGGCCGGTGCCGGTCGTCCGGGGGCCGGGCCCCGGGGCCGATCAGGGCCGATCGGCCCTGGCCGTCCGGCCCGTCCGACGGGCAGGATGCCGGTGTTCGTGCGTCCGGGACGAACGAACCCATGCGAAGGAGTTGCGTCATGAACGGCAGCAGTGCCCCCTCCCCCGCGGCGGAGCCCATCCGCGTCTTCCTGCTCGACGACCACGAGGTCGTCCGCCGAGGAGTGCACGACCTGCTGGACGCCGAGCCCGACCTGACGGTGGTCGGCGAAGCGGGCACGGCGGAACAGGCACTGATCCGCGTTCCGGCGCTGCGTCCCCAGGTCGCGGTCCTGGACGTACGGCTCCAGGACGGCGACGGGGTGAGCGTGTGCCGTGAACTGCGCTCGCGGATGCCGGAGCTCGCCTGCCTGATGCTCACGTCGTTCGACGACGAGGACGCGTTGCTGGACGCCGTGATGGCGGGGGCCTCCGGGTACGTCCTGAAGCAGATCACCGGCACCGACCTGGTGACCGCCGTCCGGACGGTGGCCGCCGGCCAGTCGATGCTCGATCCCGGGGCCACCACACGGCTGATGGCGCGCATGCGGGGGGACGTGCCCGAGGAGGAGCGGGTCCCGGGGCTGCCCGGCTTCACGGACCGGGAGAAGGAGATCCTCCTCATGGTCAGCGAGGGGCTCACCAACCGGGAGATCGGCAAGCGGCTCTACCTCGCGGAGAAGACCGTCAAGAACATCATCTCGCGGCTGTTCGTCAAGCTGGGGGTGGAGCGGCGCGTCCAGGCCGCCGTGATCGCCAGCCACGCCCTGACCCCGCCCGGCCGACACCCGGCCGCGGCCCAGGCCCCGGCCCAGGCCCCGGAGTAGGCCCCGCCCCTCCCGGGCAGCAGGTGCGTGAGGGGGCCCGTCCCCCTGCCGGGGATCGGGCCCCTGACGGCCGTTCAGGCGTGCGTCAGCGCGCCACTTGACGTTGGTGGTCGACGTCATGTAGGTCGAGAGCGCCTTGTACCAGATCCGGTTCAGTGGCGTCGGCCGCGCAGGACCGATCCGGCCGCCAAGCCTGCGCCCAGACCGCAGCGTAGTCCAGGATCGCCTCGAAGGCTGCTGGTGCTCGATCCAGATGTGTCGGCGGGCACGCGGAACCCCCTGTCCTTCATCCCCGGCGGCTCGAAGACGCACTCGCGCAGGAACGCCCCGCCGAGGCGGGCTCGTAGCGAGTTCGGCGCATCCGACAGCGCAACAGCGCTCAAACCGTTGCCGGTTCGGGGACGACCGGCCGTCAGCGGGGGTCTGCGGTGATGCGGAACCTCAGTCGGCAGATCACCGCGTCGGTGTCCCGGCGTACCGCGTGGGCGACCACCGAGCCGCGCTGGTTCTGCAGCATCCGCTGCCAGAGGCGTTCCGGCTCGGTCTCCGGGATCAGGACGGTCACCTGGGTGTCCGGCCGGCGTTCCGTCAGCTCGCGGACGTAGCCCGATACGGGACGGCCCAGCGAGCGGGTCGGCGAGGGGAGTTCGACGAGCTCGATGCCGGGGTTCCACAGCTCCCAGTCGCGGCGCAGCGCCTCGGCGGCCCGTCGGTCCTCGGGCGCCGGGTGGGTGACGGTCACCGCCAGGACCTCGTCGCCGAGCGAGCGGGCCGCGGTCAGCGCCCGGCAGGTCAGCAGCGACAGCCCCGAAACGGGGACGACGACCAGGGAGCGGGAGCGCTCCGGGGGCTGCGGGACCCGGCCGAGCTCCAGGCGTTCACCGATCTGCCCGTAGGCGCGGTGCACCTTCTCGAAGGCAAGGACGATCAGCGGCAGGGCCACGACGATCAGCCAGGCCCCTTCGGTGAACTTGGTGGCCGTCACCACGACCGCGGACACACCGGTGAGCAGCGCGCCGAAGCCGTTGAGGACGGCTTTCGCCCGCCAGCCGGCGGGGCGTTCCAGTGACCAGTGACGGACCATGCCGACCTGGCAGATGGTGAAGCCGACGAACACCCCGATGGCGAAGAGCGGCACCAGGGTGTTGGCGTCTCCGCCGGAGAATCCCAGCAGGACGGCGGACACCAGGGCCAGCCAGACCACACCGTGCCGGTGCACCTGCCGGTCGGCCTTGAGCGCGAACACGTGCGGGAGGTAGTTGTCCCGGGCCAGCAGGCTCATCAGGACGGGCAGCCCGCCGAAGGAGGTGTTCGCGGCGAGCGCCAGCAGCACCACGGTGGCGAACTGGAGCACGTAGAAGGCCGCGTTGTGGCCGAAGGAGGCGTCCGCGAGCTGGGCGAGGACGGTCACGCCCTCCACCGGCTGGAGGTGGAAGCGGCCGATGAGCAGGGACAGGCCGATCAGCATCGCGCCGAGCAGGGCGCCGAGGGCGATCTCGGTGTGCTGGGCGCGGCGGGCGGCCGGTGCCCGGAAGGAGGGTACGGCGTTGGCGACGGCCTCGACGCCGGTGAGTGCGGAGCAGCCGGCGGCGAAGGCCTTGAGCAGGAGCAGCGCGCCGACGGTGGTGGCGCCGTCACCGAGGGCGGAGGCGTGCCCCGCGGCGGTCTCGGTGGACACCGGCCCGTCGCGGAACAGACCGACGGTGATCATCGCGAGGATCGAGCCGACGAACACGGCCGTGGGCACGAGGAACGCCTTGGCCGAGTCGACGACGCCGCGCAGGTTCACGGCCGTGACCAGCACGAGCACGCCCAGGCAGATCCACACCCGCTCCCCGTACAGCGAGGGGAAGGCCGAGGTCAGCGCGGCCACACCGGCGGTGACGGACACGGCGACGTTCAGGACGTAGTCCAGGATCAGCGAGGCCGCGGCGACCAGGCTCGTACGCGGGCCGAGGTGCCGCTTGGCCACCGCGTAGGAGCCGCCGCCGTCGGGGAACGCGGCGATGACCTGTCGGTAGGAGGCGACCAGTACGGCCAGCAGCGCGGCGATCGCCAGGGTCACCGGGAGGGTGAAGCCGAGGCCGTACCCCCCGGCCGCGGCGAGCACGAGCACGATCGACTCCGGGCCGTACGCGACGGAGGCCATGGCATCCAGGGAGAGCGCGGCGAGGCCCTGGAGCGCGGTCAGCTTGTGCCGCTCCCCCGGCTCGGCCGCCGGCCCGGCGCCGGTATCAGGGGGCTCCTCCTGACCCGGCCCCTGGCCGGCAGCGGTCGGTTCTCCTGTGTGTATGGCCATGTCGCCGTTCCTCCGAAGTGGGCAGAGTGAGGACAGCGTCGGAGCCGCTCACCGCGGCCGCCAGCCACCTTGGCGAGATCCATACGCCGACCGGACCACTCTTCACGCCTTCCGTACGCCGAACCCGGCAGATCGTATGAGACGCGTCAAGGCCTCGCCGGCGCGCGTGGCGCCGGTGACGACCGGAGGCACTGTGGATACGGGCCGACCGGTCCGGTGCCGGCAGAGAGGAGGACCCGGAATGGACATCGAGAACGTGGTCGGGCTGATCGTCGCGCTGTGCCTGCTCGGCTACCTGGTGACCGCGCTGATCGGGCCCGAGAGGTTCTGAATCCGGGACTGCGCGTCAGGGCTGCGTCAAGGGTCGGCCCGCGCCCGTATGGACCCCGTCAAGGTCCCTTAACGCGGAGGGCCACGCGCGCTTAGCTCGGTCTCGGCCACTCCGGCCGATTCCACTTCATCACTTCATCAGGAGCTCACGATGGCCGATCTGGCCTTCGTCGTCACCACGGTCGCGGTGTTCGCGCTGGTGGCTCTCATCGCCCGAGGGGTGGCCAAGCTGTGACCGTCGAGAACATCGTCGGCCTCGTCGTGGCCGTCTCTCTGCTCGGATACCTCATCCTCGCCCTCGTGTACCCGGAGAGGTTCTGAGCCGGCATGAATCCCCAGATCGCTGGTGTCCTCCAGCTCCTCGCGCTGATCGCAGCGCTGGCCCTGGCCTACCGCCCCCTGGGCGACTACATGGCCAAGGTCTACTCCTCCGAGAAGCACTACCGCCCGGAGAAGTGGATCTACAAGGCCATCGGCGCCAACCCGTCGGCCGGG
>NZ_JBGWAB010000095.1:0-32371 GCF_041862025.1 Streptomyces sp. AB3(2024) | reverse complement strand
CGGCTCGTTGACCCCCTGCTTTTATTGTGGCCGCCGGGGGGCGCCCGGCAGCCGACGGCCTGCGCGGGGTACCCCCCCAGGCGCCCACCCCCGCCCGGGCCGCCCCCCCCGCGGCTCCCCCCCGGGCTTCCGCCGCCACCCCGGCGCCCGGCCCGGTCCGTGGATCCGGCCCGTCGGCCGTCACCGCGGGCTCCGCCCCCGGCCACCCGTCCACGGGCCCGGGGACCGCGGACGACGCCCCCGCGTGGGCCGGGTTCGGGATCGACCCCGACGAGCTGCCCGACGGGCTCGTCGTCGCCGACCACACCGGCCGGGTGATCTGCTTCAACCGGGCCGCCGCCCGGATGACCGCCACCGACCCCGGCCAGGCCCTGGGCGCCCGCATCGACCGGGCGCTGCCGCTCGAAGACCTCGAAGGCCGCCGCTGGTGGGCCCTGACCGACCCGTACGGCGGCCTCGCCACCCGCCGCGGCCAGCCCGAGCGGAACCTGCTCCTGCCCGGCGGCCGCGAGGTGCTCGTCTCCGCCCGCTACGTCCGCAGCCACCCCACCGGCCCGCTCAGCCGCCTCGTGGTCACCCTGCGCGGCACCGAGGCCCGCCGCCGCACCGAACGCAGCCACGCCGAGCTGATCGCCACCGTCGCGCACGAGCTGCGCTCCCCGCTGACCTCGGTGAAGGGCTTCACGGCGACCCTGCTCGCCAAGTGGGAGCGGTTCACCGACGACCAGAAGCGGCTGATGCTGGAGACCGTCGACGCCGACGCCAACCGCGTCACCCGCCTGATCGCCGAGCTGCTCGACATCTCCCGCATCGACTCCGGCCGCCTGGAGGTGCGCCGCCAGCCGGTCGACATCGCCGCCGCCGTCGGCCGTCACGTCCAGGCGCTCACCGCGAACGGCCAGGCCCCCGAGCGGTTCCTCGTCCGGGTGAGCCGCCCCCTGCCCGACCTGTGGGCCGATCCCGACAAGATCGACCAGATCCTCGGCAACCTCCTCGAAAATGCGGTGCGCCACGGTGACGGAACGGTCACCATCGACGTGGCGCCGCACGAGAAGGGAACCGCCGTCACCGTGACCGACGAAGGCCCCGGGATCCCCGAGGAATCGATGGGCCGCGTCTTCACCCGCTTCTGGCGGGGGAGCAAGCGCGGCGGCACCGGCCTGGGCCTGTACATCGTCAAGGGCATCGTGGAGGCCCACGGCGGCGCCATCACGGTCGGCCGCGGCCCGGGCGGCGGGGCAGAGTTCCGATTTATCCTGCCCGTGAGCGCACCGGCCTACCTCACGCAGTAACCCTGCGGAGCGTCTCGCCAGGCGGCCCACGGGCTCCTCCACCCCCGACGGCCCTTAGACTCGTCCTTTGGCACCTTTGTGTCTCTGCGTCGATCGGTCTGATCGTGCCGTACGGGGACCCACCAGCCAGCCATCGGAAGTACGGGAAGAGATGTCGGCACCGAACAAGTCGTACGACCCTGTCGAGGTCGAGGCACTGAAACCGGAAGAGATCGAGCGCATGCGGGACGAGGCGCTCGCCGCCTTCGCGTCCGCCGGCGACCTCGACGAGCTCCGCGAGGCGAAGACCGCGCACATGGGCGACCGCTCGCCCCTGGCGCTCGCCAACCGGGAGATCGGCGCCCTGCCGCCCCAGGCCAAGGCCGAGGCGGGCAAGCGCGTCGGACAGGCCCGCGGCGCCGTGAACAAGGCCTTCGGGGCCCGTACCGTGGCGCTCGAAGCCGAGCGCGACGAGCGGGTGCTGGTCGAGGAGGCGGTGGACGTCACGCTGCCCTACGACCGCGTGCCCGCCGGCGCCCGCCACCCCCTGACCACGCTGATGGACCGCATCGCGGACATCTTCGTGGCCATGGGCTACGAGGTCGCGGAAGGCCCCGAGGTCGAGGCGGAGTGGTTCAACTTCGACGCCCTCAACTTCACGCCCGACCACCCGGCGCGCCAGATGCAGGACACGTTCTTCGTCCGGGGGCCCGAGGGCACCGAGGGCGACGAGTCCGGCGTCGTGCTGCGCACCCACACCTCCCCGGTGCAGGCGCGTTCGCTGCTGGAGCGCAAGCCCCCCGTCTACATCGTGTGCCCGGGGCGGGTCTACCGCACCGACGAGCTCGACGCGACGCACACGCCCGTCTTCCACCAGGTCGAGCTGCTCGCCGTGGACGAGGGCCTGACCATGGCGGACCTCAAGGGCACGATGGACCACATGGTCCAGGAGCTGTTCGGCGAGGGCACCACCACGCGCCTGCGCCCGCACTTCTTCCCCTTCACCGAGCCGTCCGCCGAGATGGACATGCAGTGCTACGTGTGCCGCGGCGCCTCGGTGGGCAACCCCGACCGCCCCTGCCGCACCTGCTCCAGCGAGGGCTGGATCGAGCTCGGCGGCTGCGGCATGGTCAACCCCAAGGTGCTGACCGCCTGCGGTGTGGACCCGGAGAAATACAGCGGGTTCGCCTTCGGCTTCGGCATCGAGCGGATGCTGATGTTCCGTCACAACGTTGAAGACATGCGAGACATGGTCGAGGGTGACGTTCGTTTCACCCGGCCCTTCGGGATGGAGATCTGATGCGGGTCCCGCTTTCGTGGCTGCGGGAGTACGTCGACCTCCCCGCAGGTGAGACCGGCCGTGACGTGGCGGCCAAGCTCGTCGACGCCGGCCTGGAGGTCGAGACCGTCGAGCAGCTCGGCGCCGGGCTCAAGGGCCCGCTCGTCGTCGGCCAGGTGCTGACGATCGAGGAGCTGGAGGGCTTCCGCAAGCCGATCCGCTTCTGCACGGTCGACGTCGCCGGCGCCAACGGCACCGGCGAGCCGCAGGAGATCGTCTGCGGCGCCCGGAACTTCTCCGTCGGCGACAAGGTCGTCGTGGTCCTGCCCGGCGCCGTCCTGCCCGGGGACTTCGCGATCGCCTCGCGCAAGACCTACGGCCGCACCTCGCACGGCATGATCTGCTCCGGCGAGGAGCTGGGCATGGGCGACGACGGCACGCACGGCATCATCGTGCTGCCGCCGGAGCACGAGGTCGGCACCGACGCGATCGAGCTGCTCCAGCTCGTCGACGAGGTCCTCGACATCGACATCACCCCGGACCGCGGCTACTGCATGTCCATGCGCGGTGTGGCCCGCGAGGCCGCCACCGCCTACGGCCTGCCGCTGCGCGACCCGGCCCTGCTCGACGTGCCCGCGCCGAACTCGTACGGCTACCTGGTCAAGATCGACGACCCGGCCGGCTGCGACCGCTTCACCGCCCGCACCGTGACCGGTCTCGACCCCGAGGCCCGCTCCCCGATCTGGCTCACGCGCCGCCTCCAGAAGGCGGGCATGCGCCCGATCTCGCTCGCCGTCGACGTCACCAACTACGTGATGCTCGAACTCGGCCAGCCGCTGCACGCCTACGACCGCTCGCGCCTCGACGGCGCCATCGGTGTCCGGCGCGCCGAGCAGGGCGAGAAGTTCACCACCCTCGACGGGGTCAAGCGCACGCTCGACGCCGAGGACCTGGTGATCACCGACAACAGCGGCCCCATCGGGCTCGCCGGTGTCATGGGCGGAGCCAACACCGAGATCGCCGACTCCGTCACCGACCCGGAGACGGGCGCCGTCACCGGCACCACGGACGTGGTCGTCGAGGCCGCGCACTTCGACTCCGTGTCGATCTCGCGCACCGCCCGCCGCCTGAAGCTCTCCTCCGAGGCCTCCAAGCGCTTCGAGCGGGGCGTCGACCCGCAGGCCGCCGCCGCGGCCGCGCAGCGGACCGTCGACCTGCTCGTGCTGCTCGCGGGCGGCACCGCCGAGGCCGGGGTCACCGAGCTGACCGCCCCGGGCGCCCCGCGCACCATCGCGATGCGCGCCGACCACCCCGACCGGGTCGCGGGCATGGACTACGGCCGCGAGACCGTCGTGCGCCGCCTCCAGGAGGTCGGCTGCGACGTCTACGGCCAGGACGAGCTCGTCGTCACCGTCCCCTCGTGGCGTCCCGACCTCGCCGAGCCCAACGACCTCGCCGAGGAGATCATCCGGCTGGAGGGCTACGGGAACCTCCCGTCCACCCTCCCGCAGGTGCCCTCCGGCCGCGGCCTGACCGCCCGGCAGCAGCTGCACCGCCGGGCCGGCCGCGCGCTGGCCGGCTCCGGCTACGTCGAGGCGCTGAGCTACCCGTTCCTCGGCGAGGGCGTCTTCGACCAGCTCCAGCTGCCGGCGCACGACGCGGCCCGCCAGGTGGTCAAGCTGGTCAACCCGATCTCCGACGAGGAGCCGGCGCTGCGCACCACGCTGCTGCCGGGCCTGCTCGGCGCGCTGCGCCGCAACGACAGCCGGGGCAGCCACGACCTGGCGCTCTTCGAGACGGGCTCCGTCTTCCTCGCCGGCGACCGGCCGGGCGTCGCCGTACGCCTGCCCGTGGACCGTCGTCCCACGGACGAGGAGATCGCCACCCTGAACGCGGCCCTGCCCGCCCAGCCGCGCCACGCCGCGGTCGTGCTGGCCGGGGCCCGCGAGCAGGCCGGCTGGTGGGGCAAGGGCCGTCCGGCCGACTGGGCCGACGCGGTCCAGGCCGCCCGCGCGCTGGCCGTCGAGGCCGGTACCGAGCTGGTGGTCCGCCAGGGCCAGTACGGCCCCTGGCACCCGGGCCGCTGCGCCGAGCTCGTCGTCGTCCTGAACGGCGTGGAGACGGTCATCGGCCACGCCGGTGAGCTGCACCCCCGCGTGGTCAAGGCGATGGGCCTGCCCGCCCGTACCAGCGCCATGGAGATCGACCTGGACCGCCTCGCGGCGGCCGGCGGCGAGGCCCTCCAGGCGCCCCGGATCTCCTCCTTCCCGGTGGCGACCCAGGACGTGGCGCTGATCGTCGACGCGTCGGTCCCGGCCTCCGAGGTGGAGACCGCGCTGCGCAAGGGAGCCGGCGAACTGCTGGAGTCCCTGCGGCTGTTCGACGTGTTCACCGGTGAGCAGGTGGGCGAGGGCAAGAAGTCCCTCGCGTACGCGCTGCGCTTCCGCGCGACCGACCGCACGCTGACCGCCGAGGAGTCCACGGCCGCGCGCGACGCGGCGGTGGCCCTGGCCGGCGAGCGGACCGGGGCGGTGCTGCGCGGCGCGTAGCGCCCCGCCGCAGAACCCGATCGAGGGGCCCTTCCGGATCACCGGAGGGGCCCCTCACTCATTGGGGTGAGAACAACGGTGACCGGGTGTCCGGTACGTCAGGAGGTCGACACAATCGTTCCGGCCGTCGAGCCGGAGGGGGAGGGTCCTACGGATGATCACGCGCGCGGAGATGCCCCGGATGCGCCGGGTGTGCGTCCTCGCCCGGGGCGCCCCGGTGTCCTGGGAGCCGCCGTCCTCCCCCGGACGGCCGGGGCCGAGCCTCACCACCTGCGCGGCCTTCCTGCTCCTCGCCACGGGCTGCGCGCTGCGCGTCCGCCACGGGCTGGTGGCCGAACTGCGCCGCTCGCGGGAGATCGCCGGAGCCACCCAGCAGGTCCTGCTCAGACCGCTGCCCGGGCGGATGGACGGCCTGGCGCTCGCGGCGGCCCAGCTGTCGGCGAGCCGGGGAGCCGCCGTGGGCGGGGACCTGTACGAAGCGGTGGCCACGGCGTACGGCGTCCGGGTGCTGATCGGGGACGTACGGGGCCACGGCCTCCCGGCACTGGGGGCGGCCGCCGCGGTACTGGGCTCGTTCCGCGAGGCGGCCCACGACGAGCCCGAGCCCGCCGGGGTCCTGCGGCGGATGGAACGCTCCCTGGAGCGGCACCTGCGCGAACGCGCCCGCGCCGAGCCCCCGTCGGCCCCACCGGAGCGGCCGCGGTCCCCGGTGGCGGAGGAGTTCGTGACGGTGCTGCTGCTCCAGATCGCGGCGGACGGTTCGGTGGAGGCCCTGAACTGCGGCCACCCCTGGCCCTACCGCCTCGACGCGGCACCGGTGTCCGTCCCGCCGGGCCCGCCGGCGCGCACGGTACGGCCGCTCGCGGGCGGCGAGACGCTGCCGCCGCTCGGGGTGGTCCCCCTGCCGCCGGACCTGCGGTCCCGGTACTGCGGGGAGATCGGCCCCGGCGAGGTCCTCGTGCTGTACACCGACGGCGCCGAGGACGCCCGGGACCGCCGGGGCCGCTTCTTCCCGCTGCGGGGCGTCCTCGCGCGGGCGCCGGCGCCCACGCCCGCGCGGCTGGTCGCGGGCGTGCACGCCGCACTGCTGCGCCACACCAGGGGACGGCTCACGGACGACGTGACCCTGCTGGTGCTCCGCAACGACCGGGGCGGCCGGGGCGAGCGCCCCTGACGGGCCGCTCCTCCGGCCGGGCCGGGTGCGTGCCGGCGGCGGAGCCGGACCGGCCCTGCACCGGTCCGGCCGTCTCCGCGCGACCGGCGGAGCCACTCCGCACCGGGCCGGTGGACGGGCCCGGTGCGGGTGCGGCCCGGCTCCTGGCGGGCGCCCGGCGACCAACCGGGCCCCGGCGGAGGCGTGGTGCGCCGCCCGCCTGCCATGGAGTGTCGGGCAGACAGCAGGGCGGGCGGCGCGGTGCCGGGTCGTCGCACTGTACGAGGGGGAGCCGACGACCCGGGCGGCCTCCTTGGCGAGGCTCTTAAGTGAAACCCCGCGGGGGCCCTCCGCGGCAGGGTGCGCATCGCATTTATGCGCGTACTCGATTCACACCCCGTGTGAATCGAGCGCACCGCACCCCGCGCGGGGCCCCCAGCCACTAGCCTGGATCGGACGAGCCCTTGGAGGGGCCCATGCAGCCCAACGCCCTGCTCGACGCCCTCCTCGCCGAGGCGGGCATGTCCCACGCAGGACTCGCCGCGCACGTCAACCAGGCGGGCCGGTCGCGCGGACTCGCGCTGCGCTACGAGCACACCGCGGTCTCGCGCTGGCTGAAGGGGCAGCGCCCCCGCGGCCAAGTGCCCGACCTGATCTGCGAGGTGCTCGGCGGACGCCTGCGACGGCCCGTCGCACTGGAGGACATCGGGCTCGGGATCCCGGGACAGCACAGCCCGCACACGACCCGGATCGGCGGCTTCGTCGACCGCGCCACCGCCCTGTGGCGCTCCGACGAGCTGGGCCGGCCCGCGCTGCTCACCGCCGGGGCCGTCACCGGGACCCCGGCCGTGATCCCGGTGTGGGAGTGGGAGAACCCGCCGGAGGACGCCGACGTGTCCCGCTCCGGCCCGCACCGGATCGGGCCCGAGCACATCGAGGTCCTGCGGGCTGCCCGCGCGCACTACGAGCTGATGTACCGGCGGGCCGGGGGGATGGCGACCCGCGCCCGGATCGTCCGCTTCCTCGGCAGCGAGACCGCTCCGATGCTCCGCGGCAGCTACCCGGACGAGGTCGGCCGCCTCCTGCACCGGGCCACCGGCTCCCTGGTGGCGGTCGCCGGGATCTGCGCGTACGACTCCGACGCCCACGGGCTCGCCCAGCGCTACTTCCACCAGGCGCTGCGGCTCGCCAAGGCCAGCGGGGACCGGGGGCTCGGCGCGTACGTGATCGCCCTGCTGGTCAACCAGTCGCTGCACCTGCGGGAGTACCGCCAGGCCGTCGCCTTCGCGGAGGCCGCGCTGCGCGCCGCCGGACGGCACACCACCCCGGCGCTGGCCGCGGACCTGTACGCGATGCAGGCCAAGGCCTATGCCCAACTCGGTGATCCGGTGGCCGCGTTGGCCTGCATCCGCAGCGCGGAGGCGGCCGCCGAGCGGATCCGGCCGGGCGCGGAGCCCGACGAGACGGGCTACGTACAGCCCGGACTGGTCAACGTCCAGGTGGCGGAGGCGCTGCTGAGCCTGGGGGACCTCGACGCGGCGCACGCCCAGGCCGCGGAGGCCGTGGGGACCCCCGCGCACGACCGGGGGCGGGTGCACCGGCTCGCGATGCTGTGCGAGATCCAGCTGCGCCAGGGCGAGGCGGACCGGGCGGTGGCCTCGGCGGCCGAAATGGCCGAACGGGCCAAGGGGATGGAGTCGCTGCGGCTGCGCGACCGGCTGCGGGCGGTCCGGGAACAGCTGCTGACCAGCGGGTACGCGGGCGCGGAGGAGACCGCGCAGCTCATCGACGGGGCGCTGCGCGTTCCCCTGTGACGGCAGGAACTGCTGCCATGTTGCCACCGACGGATGCGAAAGGTGGCACAACCGTGCAGTGGACGAACCTGAGTGAGCAGACCGTGTACAAGAACCGATGGTTCGACGTGAACCTCGCGGACGTGGAACTCCCCGACGGCCGGCACCTGGACCACTTCGTGATCCGGCTGCGCCCGGTGGCCGTGGCCACGGCCGTCAACGAGGCCAACGAGGTGCTGCTGCTGTGGCGGCACCGGTTCATCACCGACAGCTGGGGCTGGGAACTGCCCGCCGGGGTGGTCGAGGACGGCGAGGCCGTCGAGACGGCGGCCGCGCGGGAGATGGAGGAGGAGTCGGGCTGGCGGCCGGGGCCGCTGCACCACCTGATGACGGTGGAGCCGTCCAACGGGCTGACCGACGCCCGCCACCACCTCTACTGGGCGGAGGGGGCCACGTACGTCGGTCACCCGGAGGACGACTTCGAGTCCTCGCGGCGCGAGTGGGTCCCGCTGAAGCTCGTGCCGGACATGATCGCGCGGGGCGAGGTCCCGGCCGCCAACATGGCGGCCGGGCTGCTCCTGCTGCACCATCTGCGGCTCGGCTAGCGGCCCTCCGCCCCCGGGTGCCCGCGCCGGGCGTCAGCCGTACGGGTAGAAGCCCGAGCCGGTCTTGCGGCCGAGGCGGCCCGCGTCGACCATCCGCTGGAGCAGCGGGGGAGCCGCGTACAGCGGCTCCTTGTACTCGGCGTACATCGAGTCGGCGATCGACGCGATGGTGTCCAGGCCGATCAGGTCGGACAGCTTGAGCGGGCCCATCGGGTGGGCGCAGCCCAGCTCCATGCCGTTGTCGATGTCCTCACGGCTCGCGATGCCGGACTCGAACATCCGGATCGCGGACAGCAGGTACGGGACGAGGAGCGCGTTGACGACGAAGCCGGAGCGGTCCTGGGCGCGGACCGCGTGCTTGCCCAGCACGTCCCGCACCAGGGCCTCGGCCCGCTTGACGGTCTCCTCGCCGGTGGTCAGGGCCGGGATCAGCTCGACGAGCTGCTGCACCGGGGCCGGGTTGAAGAAGTGGATGCCGATGACCTGGTCCGGCCGCGAGGTCGCGACGGCCAGCTTGACCAGCGGGATCGAGGAGGTGTTGGAGGCGAGGATCGCGTCCGGGCGGGTGATCACCTGGTCGAGGACCTGGAAGATCTCCGTCTTGACCTGCTCGTTCTCGACGACGGCCTCGATGACGAGGTCGCGGTCGGCGAACTCGCCGAGGTCGGTGGTGAAGGTGAGGCGGGCCAGGGTGGCGTCCCGTTCCTCCTCGCTGATCTTGCCGCGTTCGGCGGCCTTGGTCAGGGAGTTGTGCAGCCGGGTGCGCCCGATCTCCAGGGCCTCGCCCGTGGTCTCGGCGACCATCACCTCAAGACCGCTGCGGGCGCACACCTCGGCGATGCCCGCGCCCATCTGGCCGCAGCCCACCACGCCGACCCGTGCGATGTCGGTCGGGAGGGTAGAGAGGTCCGTCACATCGTGCCTTTCGCTGCTCATCCATCGCGGGTCCCCCGTACTCGGCAGTGGTAACTGCGTCCGGCGCCCGCCACGCCCCCCGACGTTACCCCCGTCCTTGCCCCCGGTGGCGGGGTGGGGCGGGCATGCTGGGCGCACGCGGAGCGATGTCACGGAACGGAACGGAGTCGTCACATGACGCACATCGGGCGGCGGGGGCTGCTGGCGGGGGCCGCGGGGGTGCTGGCCACGACGGCGGCGGCCGCCCCGGCGGGGGAGGGCGGGGCGGTGCGGGGGTCCGGCGGGGGGCGGGCGCCGGCCGCGGAACTCAGGGGGATGTGGATCGCCACGGTCGAGAACGTCGACTGGCCGTCCGGGGCCGGGCTGTCCGCGCGGGAGCAGCGCGCGGAGCTGACCGGGCTCCTCGACACGGCCGTGGAGCGGCGGCTGAACGCCGTGTTCCTCCAGGTCAGGCCGACGGCCGACGCCCTGTGGCCCTCGACGAAGGAGCCCTGGTCGCAGTGGCTGACGGGGGTGCAGGGGCGAGATCCCGGCTGGGACCCGCTGGGCACCGCGGTTGCCGAGGCACACGCGCGGGGGCTGGAGCTGCACGCCTGGTTCAACCCGTACCGGGTGGCCAACCACACCGATCCGCAGCGGCTCGTCGCGGCGCACCCGGCCCGCCGCAACCCCGCCTGGGCCGTTCCGTACGGGGGCAAGCTCTACTACAACCCGGGGCTGCCCCAGGTGCGGGCCTTCGTGCAGGAGGCGATGCTCGACGCCGTCTCCCGCTACCCGGTCGACGGGGTGCACTGGGACGACTACTTCTACCCGTACCCGGTCGCCGGCGAGGAGTTCGACGACGACGAGGCCTACGAGCGGTACGGCGGGTCCTTCGCCTCGCGCGCGGACTGGCGCCGCCACAACACCGACGTCCTGGTGAAGGAGATGTCGGACCGGCTGAAGGGCGTCCGCCCGGCGGCCCGCTTCGGGGTCAGCCCCTTCGCGGTGTGGCGCAACAGCGACCGGGACCCGCTCGGCTCGCGGACCCGGGCGGGCGTGCAGACGTACGACGACCTGTACGCGGACACCCGCAAGTGGGTCCGCGAGGGCTGGATCGACTCGATCGTGCCTCAGGCGTACTGGCAGATCGGCCACCCGTCCGCCGACTACGCCACGATCGTGGAGTGGTGGGCGGACACCGTCAGGGGCACGCGGGCGGCCTTGTACGTGGGGGAGGCGCTGTACCGCTGCGACGCCGACAGCTCCACGCCCGCCTGGCGGGATCCGGCGGAGCTGTCGAGGCACCTGACCCTCGCGGCGCGGCACGCCGAGGTCCGCGGGCACGTCTACTTCTCGGCGAAGCAGGTTGCCGCGGACCCCAACGGTGCGATGGCCAGGGTCGTCGCCGACCACTATCCGACGACGGTGGCGCCGCGTTGAGCCGGGCTGCCACCCGGGTCAGGGGGTGTGCTCGGCCGGGTGCTTGACGACGCAGTCGGGGCCGGGGGACATGACCGCCTCGTGGCCGTCCGTGAAGCGGACCCGGTAGGGAGGGGTTCCGTCCTCGCCCAGCACCTGGGTGATCTCGCCGACCTTGTCGTGTTGTCCCACGACCCGGCCGTGCTGCACCAGCTGGTCGCCCTCAGTAGCGTGCATAGCTGACCTCCTCGGTGGCGGTCCGATCCGGTGTTAGCAGTTTAGGGCGATTACCGGCTATTTGACCCGTTGGGTCACGGCGATGCAGACCAGCACCGCGCAGGCGGCGGCGGGCGCCGCCGGGGAGAGGTGCTCGCCCAGCAGCGCCACCGACCAGACCAGGGTCAGCAGGGGCTGGGCGAGCTGCAGCTGGCTGGCCCGCGGGGCGCCGATCTCGGCCATCCCGCGGTACCAGACGTACAGGCCCAGGAAGGTGGAACCGGCCGCCGCCCACACCAGGCCCGCCACCCCGTGGGCGGTCAGGTGCACCGGCTCGTAGGCGAGCCCGAGCACGGAGCCGGCCACGGTGAGCGGCAGGCACAGCACCAGGGCCCAGCCGATCACCTGCCAGCCCGGCATCAGCCGGGCCAGCCGTCCGCCCTCGGTGTATCCGGCGGCGCACACCACGAGCGCCCCGAACAGGTAGGCGTCCCCGGTGGAGAGGGCTCCCCCGCTCTGGGCGAGCGTGAAGCCGAGGACGACCGCCGCTCCGGCGACGGCCGCCGCCCAGAACCGGGGGGACGGCCGGGCGCCGGTGCGCAGGGCGGAGAAGGAGGCGGTGGTCAGCGGGAGCAGTCCGACCACGACGGCGGCGTGCGAGGTGGTGGAGGTCTGCAGGGCGAGGGTGGTCAGCATCGGGAAGCCGGCCACCACGCCGCCGGCCACGACCGCGAGCCCCGCCCAGTGCGCGCGGGCCGGCAGGGGGACCCGCCCGGCCAGCAGGAAGGTGCCCGCGATGAGGGCGGCGAGGACGCTGCGCAGGGCGACGAGCGACCAGGGGCCGAAGCTCTCCAGGCCCCAGGCGGTGGCGGGGAAGGTCAGCGAGAAGGCGACGACGCCGAGGAGGGCCATGACCGTGCCGGTGCGGGTGCCGCCGTCCCGGCCCGTGGTGGCCGCCCCCGTAGCGCTGCCGGCGGTGCCACCCGTGCCGCCCGCGACGCCGGCCGCGCCGGCGTGCGCGCCGAAGTGGTGACCGGTCGGCCGAACCGCTATCGGGCCGGAGGGAGTAGCGCTATTCTGTACTGTCATGTACGAGCGTAGCAGTGTGGCGGAACTGGCGGAAAGCCTGCGGTCGGAGCTCGACCGCTATCCGGTGGGTGGAAAGCTCCCGTCCAGCCGGGCCCTGGTCGAGCGCTACCGGGTCAGCCCCGTGACCGTTTCCCGGGCCCTCGCCCTGCTCGCCGCCGAGGGGCTCGTGGTCACCCGGCCCGGCGCCGGGGTGTTCCGGTCCCCGCCGCGGACGGAGGCCGACTCCTCCGGCGACACCTCCTGGCAGGAGGTCTCCCTCAGCGCGGAGGGGACCGGTGAGGTGGTTCCCCGCTCGGTGGACGCCTCCGGGGTGATGGTCTGTCTGACCACACCGCCGCCCGGGGTGATCGGACTCAACAGCGGCTACCTGCACGCCTCCCTCCAGCCGGAGCGGGCCATGGCCGCCGCGCTGGCGCGGGCCGGACGCCGCCCGGGGGCGTGGGGGCGGCCGCCGGTGGAGGGGCTGCCCGAGCTGCGCGACTGGTTCGCCCGCGAGATCGGCGGGGCCGTCGGGGCCGCCGACGTACTGGTCACCGCCGGCGGGCAGAGCGCGCTGACCACGGCCCTGCGGGCACTGGCCCCGCCCGGGGCGCCGGTCCTGGTGGAGTCGCCGACGTACCCCGGGCTGCTCGCCATCGCCCGTGCCTCCGGCTGCCGGCCCGTACCCGTACCCGTGGACACCGACGGGGTCCGGCCGGAGCTGCTCGCCGCCGCCTTCGAGGCCACCGGGGCGCGGGTGTTCGTGTGCCAGCCGCTGTTCCAGAACCCGACGGGCGCGGTGCTGTCCGCCGCCCGCAGGCCCGAGGTGCTCAGGATCGCGCGGGCCGCCGGGGCCTTCGTGATCGAGGACGACTACGCGCGGGCCCTGGCCCACGAGGACGCCGGTCCGCCGCCGCCCACCCTGGCCGCCGAGGACGCCGACGGGGTGGTGGTGCACGTCCGTTCGCTGACCAAGGTCACCTCGCCGAGCCTGCGGGTGGGCGCGCTGGCCGCCCGGGGCCCGGTGCTGGACCGGCTGCGTGCGATCCAGGTGGTGGACAGCTTCTTCGTGCCCCGGCCGCTCCAGGAGGCCGCCCTCGAACTGGTCGGCGCGCCCGCCTGGCCGCGCCATCTGCGGTCCGTCGCAGCCGAGTTGCGCCACCGGCGGGACGTGCTCGCGGGTGCGCTGCGGCGGGAGCTGCCGGGACTGGAGCCCGTCCGGCTGCCGACCGGCGGGTACCAGCTGTGGATCCGCCTCGGCGAGGGCGGCGATGACGCGGCCTTCGTCGCCGAAGCCCTGCGCGCCGGGGTCGCCGTCGCGCCCGGCCGGCCGTTCTTCTGCGCCGAGCCGCCCGCCGCCTACGTCCGGCTGGGCTTCGCCGGGGTCTCGGGTCCGGGGGAGCTGGTGGAGGCGGTGCGGCGGATGCGCGGCGGGCTGTCCGGGGCGCCCGTAAAACCTGTTGAAGCAGGCGGGGAGGCGTTCTAGCCTGCCCGGCATGACCGCCGTAGTGATCACTTCCCTCGCCCGCCGCCCCGAGCTGGCCGAGCGGCTCTGGGACATGGAGGACTCCTGGCCGGAGTTCGCCGACCACGACGCCCTGGCCTGGCTGCTCTACCCGCGCATGGTCGCCGAGTTCCCCGAGTACGTCTGGATCGCGACCGAGGGCGACGCGGTGGTGGCCCGGGGCTTCAGCCTGCCGTTCGCCCTGCACACCCCCGAGCGGGCCGGCGTGCTGCCCGCGAGGGGCTGGGACGCGGTCCTCATGTGGGCCTTCTCCGACCGGCGGCGCGGGGTCCGGCCCGATACGGTCAGCGCCGTCGAGATCTCCGTCGCCGCCGGCCGGCAGGGCGAGGGCCTCTCCGGCCGGATGCTGGCCGCCATGCGCGAGGGCGTCCGCGCCGCCGGGTTCGCGGAGCTGGTGGCCCCGGTCCGGCCCAGCGGGAAGCCGGCCGAGCCCGGGACGCCGATGGCGGAGTACGCGTACCGGACCCGCGAGGATGGCCTCCCGTGCGACCCGTGGCTGCGGGTCCACGTGCGCGCCGGGGCGGTCATCGAGGGGGTGGCGCCGCTCTCCATGACCATCAACGGCACGCTCGCGCAGTGGCGGGAGTGGACCGGGCTGCCCTTCGACACCCCGGGCCCGGTCCTCGTGCCCGGCGCGCTGGCACCCGTCCACTGCGAACCGGAACGCGACTTTGCCGTCTACGTCGAAGCGAACGTGTGGGTCCGCCACCGGCTGGACGGCTCCTGACACGACCGCCGACCGGGCGGGGCCGGCCGGCCCCGGCGCACTACGCCGCCGGCGCACCGGCTCCCGGCCGCACCGGCAGGCCCCCGGTGAGCGGCCCGACCACCAGGGGCTGCGCAGCGGCGAGCACGAGGCACAGGACCGCGGTGCCCGCCCACAGGGCCCCGGCACCGGCCCGTTCGAGCAGCTGGGTGGCGGTGACCGGGGCGGCGACCGTGGCGACGCCCCAGCTGATGCCGTACGCGGCGAGGTAGCGGTCGGTGCCGCCCGGCGGCGCCAGGCCGGCCACGACGCCGAGCACCCGGCCCAGGACCAGCACCTCGCCCACGCTCAGCACGGCGGTGGCGGCCAGGAACGCGGGCAGCGTCCGCGCCGCGGCGTAGCCGGCCAGACCGGCCGCCAGCAGGGCGTAGCCGAGGGCCATGGCCGCGGGGTCGGGGAGCGCGGCCAGGCGGCGCAGGCGCAGCGCGGGCTGGGCGGCGACGACGGTCACGGCCGAGGCGGTGAACAGCAGCCCGGCGTCGGCGGGTTCGAGGCCGCGGTGGCCGAGGGTGAGCGGGAGCGCCATCACGATGTGCATGGAGACGAGCGCGAACGCGGTCCCGGAGGCGAACATCGCCCACAGCCCCCGGTCCCGCCAAGGCCGCACGGGGCCGTCGCCGTCGCCGTTGCCGTCGGCGCCGTCGTGGCCGTCGTGGCCGTCGTCCGGTACGCCGCGCGGACCCCGGGGACCGTCGGCCGGCAGGGCGAGGCGCAGGGTCAGCGCGCAGGCCAGGCAGGTGAGCGCGTCGACGACGAACAGCCAGCGCAGGTCCCACCGGCCGAGCCCCGCCGCGATCAGACCGGACCCGGTGCCGCCCACGGCGAGCGCGGCGTTGAGCGCGCCGTAGGCGCGCACCCGGTCGGCCGGGCCGACGGCGTCGGCGATCAGCGCCTGGCTCGGCGGCTCGTACAGCTCGAAGGACAGGCCGAGCAGGACCGCGAAGACGGCCACCGCGGCGAGGGAGCCGGCCGCGGCGATGCCCAGCTGGGCGAGGGCGCAGCCGACGAGTCCCAGCACGATCGTGCGGCGGCGCCCGATCCGGCCCGCCAGCCGTCCGCCCGCCACCCGGGACGGGATCGTGGCGAGGCCGAAGCCCGCGGAGACCAGGCCCGCCGTCGTCGTGCCCGCGCCGAACTCGGTGCCGATCAGGACGGTCAGGAAGGGCAGGGAGAAGGCGCCCAGCCGGTTGATCGCCCGTGCCACCACCAGCATCCATACGGTCCGCGGCATGACCACACCCCTCGCGTGACTGTCGAATCGAGTAATGTCAGTTACGAACCCGGGGAACGCTAGCGATCGAAGGAGTGACTGGTCAAGTGATGTTCGACAGTCACGTGGCGGTACTGCTGGAGCAGGCGGTGGCGCTCGTGAACGCACTGACGGACGGAGAGGCGCGCGGCCGCCCGTACGCGGCTCCGCGCGGCGCGGAGCTGCCCGCCGCGATCGAAGGGGCGGTCCCGCGCGTCGCGGCCTCGCTGCCGCGCGCCGTCGACGCCGCGCAGGCGGACTACTTCGTCGGCGCGGCCCGGCGCATGCGCGAGGTCTTCCGGGCGATGCAGGATGGGGATGTGGACGCCGCGGCCGCGACCGTGAACGACCTGCTGCGCGACACCGGGGCCCGGCCGAGGCTGGACCGGACCGGGGGTGAGCCGTGGCAGATGCACTTCCACGGCCCCGACGACTCCTTCGCCGCGGGCGTCAACGCGGGCAGTGCCACCGCGCTGGCCCTGGCGGTGGGCGGCAGCCTCGCGGGCCGGCTGGGCGTGTGCCGGGCCGACCGGTGCGACCGCGTGTACGTGGACGGCTCGCGCAATGCCGCCCGCCGGTTCTGCTCCACCGCCTGCCAGAACCGCACCAAGGCCGCGGCCTTCCGGGCCCGGCGGGCCTGAGGTACCGGGAGGAGGATGATCGCAAGGCGATTGCATAAAAGTGCAGCCCTACGTATAGTCATGCCATCGAGGAGGAGGTCCGATGGTGGTACGTGTAGCGGTGGCCGGAGCGAGCGGGTACGCGGGCGGTGAGGTCCTGCGCCTGCTGCTCTCGCACCCCGAGGTCGAGATCGGCGCGCTGACCGCCCACTCCAACGCCGGACAGCTCCTCGGCGGCCTGCAGCCCCACCTCGTCCCCCTCGCCGGGCGGACCCTGGAGGCCACCACGCCCGAGGCCCTCGCGGGCCACGACGTCGTGTTCCTCGCCCTGCCCCACGGACAGTCCGCGGCCGTCGCGGCCCGGCTCGGCGACGACGTGCTCGTCGTCGACATGGGCGCCGACCACCGGCTGAAGGACTCCGCCGACTGGGACCGCTTCTACGGCGCCCCGCACGCCGGGACCTGGCCGTACGGCCTGCCCGAGCTGCCCGGACACCGCGCCGCGCTGGCCGGCACCAGGCGGATCGCCGTCCCCGGCTGCTTCCCCACCGCCGTCTCGCTCGCGCTCTACCCCGCCTACGAGGCGGGGCTCGCGGAGCCCGAGGCCGTGATCGTCGCCGCCACCGGCACCTCCGGCGCGGGCAAGGCCCTCAAGCCGCACCTCCTCGGCTCCGAGGTGATGGGCACCGTGACCCCGTACGGGGTCGGCGGCGTCCACCGGCACACCCCGGAGATGGTGCAGAACCTCTCCCCGTTCGCCGGGGAGCGGGTGTCCGTCTCCTTCACCGCGAACCTCGTCCCCATGCCGCGCGGCATCCTCGCCACCTGCTCGGCGAAGGCCCTCCCCGGCACCACCGCGGAGTCGCTGCGCGCGGCGTACGAGAAGGCGTACGCGGACGAGACCTTCGTCCACCTGCTCCCCGAGGGCGTGTGGCCGACCACCAAGTCGGTGTACGGCTCCAACGCCGTCCACCTCCAGGTCGCCCACGACGAGTCCGCCGGCCGGATCATCGCCATCAGCGCCATCGACAACCTGACCAAGGGCACCGCCGGCGGCGCGGTGCAGAGCATGAACATCGCGCTCGGGCTCCCCGAGACGCTGGGTCTTTCCACGATTGGAGTCGCGCCGTGAGCGTTACGGCTGCACAGGGGTTCACGGCGGCGGGCATCGCCGCCGGGATCAAGGCGAACGGCAATCCCGACCTGGCCCTCGTGGTCAACAACGGGCCGCGTCTGGCCGCCGCGGGCGTCTTCACCTCCAACCGGGTCAAGGCCGCGCCCGTCCTGTGGTCCGAGCAGGTCCTGCGCGGCGGTGTGATCAGCGCCGTCGTCCTGAACTCCGGCGGCGCCAACGCCTGCACCGGCCCCCGGGGCTTCCAGGACACCCACGCGACCGCCGAGAAGGTGGCCGGCGTCCTGGGCGGCGAGCACAACGCCGGGGAGATCGCCGTGGCCTCCACCGGCCTGATCGGCGTCCTGCTCCCCATGGACAAGCTGCTGCCGGGCATCGAGACCGCCGCGGCCGCCCTCACCGCGGACGGCGGCGAGGCCGCCGCCGTCGCCATCAAGACCACCGACACCGTGCACAAGACGGCCACCGCCTCCCGGGACGGCTGGACCGTCGGCGGCATGGCCAAGGGCGCCGGCATGCTCGCCCCGGGCCTGGCCACCATGCTCGTCGTCCTCACCACCGACGCCGACCTGGACAGCGCCACCCTCGACCGGGCGCTGCGCGCCGCCACCCGGACCACCTTCGACCGGGTCGACTCCGACGGGTGCATGTCCACCAACGACACCGTGCTGCTGCTGGCCTCCGGGGCCTGCGGCGAGGTCCCGGCGTACGAGGAGTTCGCCGAGGCCGTACGGACCGTCTGCGACGACCTCGCCCGCCAGCTCATCGGCGACGCCGAGGGCGCCAGCAAGGACATCCGCATCGAGGTCATCGGCGCGCTCACCGAGGACGACGCCGTCGAGGTCGGGCGCTCCATCGCCCGCAACAACCTCCTCAAGTGCGCCATCCACGGGGAGGACCCCAACTGGGGCCGGGTGCTCGCCGCCATCGGCACCACCAAGGCCTCCTTCGACCCCGACCGGCTGAACGTCGCCATCAACGACGTGTGGGTCTGCAAGAACGGCTCCGTGGGCGAGGACCGCGACCTGGTCTCCATGAAGGGCCGGGAGGTCCGCATCACCGCCGACCTGGCCAACGGCGGCGAGTCCGCCGTGATCTGGGGCAACGACCTGACCGCCGAGTACGTCCACGAGAACAGCGCGTACAGCTCATGAGCACGGCGAGGAGGCACACCGCGCTGCCCAAGGCCGAGATCCTCATCGAGGCCCTGCCGTGGCTCACCCGGCACAACGGCAAGATCGTCGTCATCAAGTTCGGCGGCAACGCCATGATCGACGAGGACCTGAAGGCCGCCTTCGCCCAGGACGTGGTCTTCCTGCGCCAGGCCGGCCTCAAGCCGGTCGTCGTCCACGGCGGCGGCCCGCAGATCAACGCCCAGCTGGACAAGCAGGGCCTGGTCAGCGAGTTCAAGGCGGGTCTGCGGGTCACCACCCCGGAGGCCATGGACGTCGTCCGGATGGTCCTGGCCGGCCAGGTCCAGCGTGAGCTCGTCGGGCTGCTCAACCAGCACGGGCCGCTCGCCGTCGGCATGACCGGCGAGGACGCGCACACCATCACCGCGACCAAGCACAGCCCCGAGATCGAGGGCGAGCTCGTCGACATCGGCCGGGTCGGCGAGATCACCGCCATCGACACCGGCGCGATCGAGGCGCTGCTGGCGGACGGCCGGATCCCGGTCATCTCCTCCATCGCGCGCAGCGCCGACGACCACCACGTGTACAACGTCAACGCCGACACGGCCGCCGCGGCGCTCGCCGCCGCGCTGGGCGCCGAGACGCTGATGGTCCTCACCGATGTGGAGGGCCTCTACGCGGACTGGCCCAACAGCGACGAGGTCATCAGCCGGCTCACCGTCAGCGAGCTGGAGAAACTGCTGCCGGAGCTGTCCAGCGGCATGGTGCCCAAGATGGAGGGCTGCCTGCACGCGGTGCGCGGCGGGGTGGGCACGGCCCGCGTGATCGACGGACGGGTCCAGCACTCGATCCTGCTGGAGATCTTCACCGACGAGGGCATCGGCACCATGGTCGTGCCCGACGCCCAGGGAGGGGCACGGACATGACGGGCAACCAGGACTACGCCGCACGCTGGCGGCACGCGCTGACCAACAACTACGGCACCCCGCCGCTGGCCCTCGTACGGGGCGAGGGCGCCCAGGTCTGGGACGCGGACGGCAAGCAGTACACCGACTACGTCGGCGGGATCGCGGTCAACGCCCTCGGCCACGCCCACCCGGCGATCGTCGAGGCCGTCACCGCCCAGATCTCCACCCTCGGCCACGTCTCCAACCTCTACGCCTCCGAGCCCGTCATCGCGCTCGGCGAGCGGCTGCTCCAGCTCTTCGGCCGCGAGGGCCGGGTTTTCTTCTGCAACTCCGGTGCCGAGGCGGTCGAGGCGGCCTTCAAGATCGGCCGGCTGACCGGGCGGACCCACATGGTCGCCACCGACGGCGGCTTCCACGGCCGGACCATGGGCGCCCTCGCGCTCACCGGACAGCCGAAGAAGCAGGCCCCCTTCCTGCCCCTGCCGGGCGAGGTCACCCACGTCCCGTACGGCGACGTGGAGGCCCTGCGGGCCGCCGTCACCGAGGAGACGGCGATCGTCGTCATCGAGCCGGTCCAGGGCGAGAACGGGGTCGTCGTCCCGCCCGCCGGGTACCTGACCGCCGCCCGCGAGATCACCCGCGCGACCGGCACCCTGCTGGTCCTCGACGAGGTGCAGACCGGCATCGGCCGCTGCGGCCAGTGGTTCGAGCACCAGGCCCACGAGGGCGTCGAACCCGACCTCGTCACGCTCGCGAAGGGGCTCGGCGGCGGTCTCCCGATCGGCGCGGTGGCCGCATTCGGCCCGGCGGCCGATCTGCTCCAGCCCGGCCAGCACGGCACCACCTTCGGCGGGAACCCGGTCGCCTGCGCGGCCGGCCTCGCGGTGATCGACACCATCGCCGCCGACGGCCTGCTCGACCGGGTCAAGGCGCGGGGGGAACGGCTGCGCTCCGGAATCGAATCCTCCGGTCATCCCCTGGTCTCCCACGTCCGCGGGTCCGGCCTCCTGCTGGGTATCGTGCTGACGGAGCCGCTCGCGCCGAAGGCGCAGCTCGCGGCTCAGGAAGCCGGATTCCTGGTCAACGCGCCCGCCCCCGACGTCGTACGGCTGATGCCCCCGTTCGTCATCACCGAGGCCGAGGTCGACGCGTTCGTCCGGGCGCTGCCCGGCATCCTCGACGAAGCGGGACGATCCGGAGAATGAGACGACGATGAGCCAGGCGCAGGAACCCGAGCAGAACGGTCCGTCCGTCCCGCAGACGCGTACCGCCCGCCACCGCCGGATCGTGGACATCCTCAACCGGCAGCCGGTCCGCTCCCAGAGCCAGCTGGCCAAACTGCTCGCCGACGACGGGCTGAGCGTCACCCAGGCGACGCTCTCCCGCGACCTCGACGAGCTGGGCGCGGTCAAGATCCGCAACACCGGGGGCGAGCTGATCTACGCGGTCCCCAGCGAGGGCGGCTTCCGCACCCCGCAGGCCCCGCTCGGCGAGTCCGCGAAGGAGGAGCGGATGCGGCGCCTCTCCGGCGAACTGCTGATCTCGGCGGAAGCCTCCGCGAACCTCGTGGTCCTGCGCACCCCGCCGGGCGCGGCCCAGTTCCTCGCCTCGGCGATCGACCAGGCCGAACTCCAGGCCATCCTCGGCACCATCGCGGGCGACGACACCCTGATGCTGATCAGCCGCGACCCGGCCGGCGGCCAGGCCCTGGCCGACCACCTCCTGCGCCTGGCGCAGAAGGAGGGCTGACCCGGCCCGGCCGGCGGACGGCCTAGTACCGGGTCACCGCCAGCGGGCCGGAGTCCGTGCCGATCGCGATGTGGGGGTGGCGGCGGGGGTTCGCCCAGCGGAGGAGTTCGCGCATCGCCCGCTCCGGTACGGAGACGCAGCCGGCGGTGGCGCCCTTGCCGTTCACGTGCAGGAAGATGCCCGCGCCCCGGCCGTGCACGGGCCGGTCGTAGTTGAAGGCGATGACCAGCGCGTGCGCGTACTGCGTCCGGTACGTGATCAGGTGCTCCGCCTCGCCGGGCGCGCAGTCGGCGGGCAGCGGCTCGGTCCAGCGGTTGTAGGCGGCGGAGGCGTTGTCCTGGCACCACCAGGAGCGGTCCGTCACCCGCCGGTAGCGGTAGGCCGTTCCGGCCGGGGCGTGCGCGGTGCCGAAGGCGTACGGGAGCTCGTACAGGCCCGTCGGGGTGGTGTTCGTGCCCTGGATCCGGCTCTCGCCCCCGGTCAGGCCGTTCGCGCCGAACCGGGCGGGCGCGCTGCCCGCCTCGAACCAGTGGCCCGCCCGCCGGTCCCACCAGGTGAGCCGGCCCGTCGTGGCGCCCGGCGCGGGCGCGACGGCGGTGATCAGCTGGCTGCCGCCGCCGGTGTCGGCGAGGCGGGCGGGCAGGGGGTCCGGGCCGTACGGGAAGAGCCCGGCGAGGATCAGCGAGCCCGTGAGCAGAGCGGTACGCAGCACGGGTCAGACGGTACGGGCCCACGGGGGCCGGGGGAGCGCAGGCAGGCCGTCGGGACCCGTTCCGGCGTGTTCCCGTGACCGGATCAGCGGACGCCGGCCCCGGTGGGAAGTGCGAGCACCGTGCGGATCCGGTCCAGGACGTATCCGCTGAACAGGTCCGCGCACCGGTCCAGCAGCCCTGCGACCTCCGGGTCCCGCAGGGGCAGACCGGCCTGCCCGCGCGGGGACATCAGGGTGTTCTGGATCCGCTGCCCGGCGATGCGGCACAGCGCCGGGTCACGGTCCGTCAGCAGCTCCACGGACGCGCGCAGTCCGGCGACCCCGCCCCGCGCGTGCAGCACCCGGTACGCGGCCCGGCGGGTGTGCGCGGGCCGGCCGGGCGCGAGCAGTTCGAGGAGCGGCTCCACGGGCAGCCGCTCGGCCGATCCGCACAGACCCAGGGATGCCTGGCGGGCCACGGCCGGTGACGGGTCGTCGAGCAGCGGGCGCAGCAGGGCCGGATCGGTGCTGTCCAGCAGGCGCAGCCCCGCGAGGGCCTCGGCCCGGATCAGGTCCAGCGGGTGGTCCACCAGAGAACGCAACAGCGGTACGTCCCCGCGCCCGGCACACTCGGCGAAGCCGGCCACCGCGTACCGGCCGACGCGCTCCGGGTCGGCGAGCAGCGCGCGGCAGCGGGCGTACGGGTCGCCCCCGTCCTGGCGGACGAGCCAGCGGGCGCAGGCCCGGACCAGGCCCGACCGGTCGGCGAGGTACCGGTCCGCCTCCGCGGAGCGGCCGGACCGGCGCAGGCAGGTGACCCCGGCGGCCCGCACCGTCGGGATCCGGGCGCCGAGCAGGGCGTCCACCACCTCGCCGTCGGGGCCCCCGGCCGCCGTGGCCGCGAGCGCGGCGTCCGCCCAGAGCCGGGCGGTCGCGGGATCCGTCTCGGCGGCGGCCCGCCGCGCCGCGTCCCGCGGGTCCGGCTCCGCGCGGCGCAGGCTGAGCCGGGCGGCGAACCGGCGGGTGGGCGGGTCCGCGTCCCCACACAGGCCGGCCAGTACGGACGGCTGCGCGTGCAGCGCGGCCTCGAAGCGCTCCAGCGCCCACGCGCCCTGCCCGCGCCGGCCCAGCCGCAGTACGAGGGGCGTCAGCGAGCGCAGCGTGCCCGGGGGATCGGCGGCCAGGGCCTGCTCCAGCACCTGCCGGGCCCGTGCCCGTACGGACGGGACCCAGTCGGCGGCCCGGACGGCGATCAGCGGCAGCGGCGCGTCGGCCGCCGCCAGGGCGGCCTGCCGGATCCGGCCGTCGGGGTGGCAGAGGCGGACCTCGATCCGGGCGCCGTCGGGCGGGCCGTAGTCGTGGTGTCGGAGGAGGCGCACGGTCCGGTCGAACTCCGTCCAGTCCCCGGGCCGGGTGAGGACGAGCCCCGCCGTTCCCCCGGTGTCCTTCCCGTTGATCAGGGCGTCGGCGGCGGCCCGTCCGGGAGACGGCTCGCGGCATGTCCCCGTACCCCTGCCCGTTCCCGTGACCGTCTGCGTCCCGGTGACCGTTCCCGTACTCATGCGCGGACCCCTCCCTCGCGGTGTCGGCCCTGATCGTAGGCCTCGGCCGGATGGGCCACCTTCGAATATTTCCGCAGCTCGGAAGTCCGTCGGCGCCGGGCGGCCGGGCTTGCGATTGACGAAACATGCGGATCAATGCATAGTTATCCAATCAGTGACCACATCGTGTCGAAGACCGCCGTCCGTCGCGACCCCGCCTGAGTCCGGTCGTTCACACAGGGGCGCCACGCGCCAACGGGACGGCCTCCCCGCGACCACCTCCGCGGCGGGGAGGCCCTCGTACATCCACCCTCATGAGGAGCAGCAGTGAGCAGCAACAACGGTGACGTCCGGCTCTGGGGCGGCCGGTTCGCCGACGGGCCCTCCGAGGCCCTCGCGAAGCTGTCCGCGTCGGTCCACTTCGACTGGCGCCTGGCGCCGTACGACATCGCCGGCTCGCGCGCCCACGCCCGCGCGCTCGCCAAGGCGGGTCTGCTCACGGCCGAGGAACTCGACCGCATGATCGACGGTCTGGACCGGCTGGAGGCCGACGTGGCCGACGGCTCCTTCGTCGGCACCATCGCCGACGAGGACGTCCACACGGCCCTGGAGCGGGGTCTGCTGGAGCGGCTCGGGGCCGAACTCGGCGGCAAGCTGCGGGCCGGCCGCTCGCGCAACGACCAGGTGGCCACCCTCTTCCGGATGTACCTGCGCGACCACGCGCGGACCATCGGCGGCCTGATCGCCGACCTCCAGGACGCCCTGGTCGGCCTGGCCGAGGCGCACGCGGACGTGGCGATGCCGGGCCGGACCCACCTCCAGCACGCGCAGCCGGTGCTGTTCGCCCACCACGTGCTGGCCCACGTGCAGTCCCTGTCCCGGGACGCCGAGCGGCTGCGGCAGTGGGACACCCGGACCGCGGTCTCCCCGTACGGCTCGGGCGCCCTGGCCGGCTCCTCCCTCGGCCTGGACCCGGAGCAGGTGGCCGCGGACCTGGGCTTCGAGCGGGGTTCGGTCGGCAACTCGATCGACGGGACGGCCTCCCGCGACTTCGTCGCCGAATTCGCCTTCGTCACCGCGATGATCGGGATCAACCTGTCCCGGATCGCGGAGGAGATCATCCTGTGGAACACGAAGGAGTTCTCCTTCGTCACCCTCCACGACGCCTTCTCCACCGGCTCGTCGATCATGCCGCAGAAGAAGAACCCGGACATCGCGGAGCTGGCGCGCGGCAAGTCGGGCCGTCTCATCGGCAACCTGACCGGCCTGCTCGCCACGCTCAAGGCCCTGCCGCTCGCCTACAACCGGGACCTCCAGGAGGACAAGGAGCCCGTCTTCGACTCCTGCGACACCCTGGAGGTGCTGCTGCCGGCCTTCACCGGGATGATGGCGACGCTCACCGTCAACCGGGAGCGGATGGAGGAGCTGGCGCCCGCGGGCTTCTCCCTCGCCACCGACATCGCGGAGTGGCTGGTCAAGCAGGGCGTGCCCTTCCGGGTGGCGCACGAGGTGGCCGGCGAGTGCGTCAAGGTCTGCGAGGCCGAGGGCATCGAGCTCGACGAGCTCACCGACGACCAGTTCGTGAAGATCTCGGAGCACCTGACCCCCGAGGTCCGCACCGTCCTCGACGTCAAGGGTGCCCTGGCCTCCCGCAACGGCCGCGGCGGCACCGCCCCGTCCGCGGTCGCGGTCCAGCTCACCGAGCTCAAGGCCGACCTGGTCATCCAGCACGCCTGGGCGGTCCACAAGCAGTAGTCCCGGCCGTGCCCGCGGGGGTCAGCAGACGACGTTGACCGAGAACGGCCGGTCGCTGTCGACGGCCGCGGTGCCGCCCGCGGACGGCGTGGCCGTGCGGATGAAGAGGGTGTTCCCGGGTGTTCCCGTTCGCCTGGCCGACCGGGATGGACGAGCTGCCCGGCCCGGGGTCGTTCCCGCCGTTGCGGTCCGGCGCGGTCCGGCGCGGTCCGGCGCGGTCCGGCGCGGTTCGGCCGACGCCGACGACACGGCGACCGCGCCGCCGATGGTGAGGGTCATCACCGCGGCCCCGAGGGCCGGCTTGCTGGATCCGTTGACGGGTCCGCATGGTCGCGCCCGGTTACGGGTAGGGGCGATCGAATCACCGTCGGTCGCCGCCGGGCGCGGGCGGGGCCCAGTCCGCCAGCAGCTCGAAGTCGCTCCCGACCAGGCCGATCCGCGCGTCGATGCGGAGCAGCAGGGTCCGTGCCGGGTGGCGCTGGTCGACGTACTCGTGGTCCAGGGCCGTGATGTCGTCGTCGATCCAGGCGAAGGGGCGCGCGCCCGCGTACTCCAGGACGTACCGGGTCTTCCAGAAGGTCCCGCGCGGCGCGCGGCCGTGCATCACCGGCCAGTCGACGAAGGGGAGCCGGGGCAGTCCCAGGTGCGGGCCTATCCAGTCGTTCGCCTCGTCCTTCCAGGTCGTGGCCCAGACGAGCTCGTAGCGGTCCGCGAGTGCGAGCAGCCGCGCTCCGTGGGCCGGATTCAGCCAGACCCGCAGAGGCTTCGCGCTCTCCGTCTCGCGCCAGCCCGTCGGCCGCATCCGGTGGGTGGCGTACCCCTCCGGGCGGCGCCGGGCCTTGGCGGCGTAGGGGTTCAGGGGTCCGTCGACGTCGATCAGCAGCAGGGGCTTCATGTCCGCAGGTTTTCTCTCCGGCCGCCTGATCGGCAGCCCGTTTTCCGATTAATTGAGACACTGGCGTCTCATCTGGGGTATGCTTGTCTCATGGCCATGGATCGTGACCAGGTGCTCCGCGACGCGGCCGCCCTGCTTTCCCGCAAGTCGACCGCCACGATGGACGAGGTCGCCCGCGCCGCCGGGATCGGCCGCGCGACCCTCCACCGGCACTTCGCCGGGCGCGACGCCCTCGTACGGGCCCTGGAGGAGCTCGGCATCCGCGAGTTCGAGGTGGCCTTCGACAACGCCCGCCTCGACGAGGACACGGCGGTGGAGGCGCTCAAGCGGCTCGTCGCCCAGGCGGAGCCCAACGCCGAACTGCTGGCCTTCCTCGTCACCGAGAACCAGCTCTTCGAGGGCGACCAGGTCAACGAGGGCTGGGCCCGCCTCGACGCCCGGGTCGGCGCGCTCTTCCGGCGCGGCCAGCAGGAGGGCGACATCCGGATCGACCTGAGCCCCGCCTGGCTCACCGAGGCCCTCTACGGCCTCATCGGCACCTGCGCCTGGGCCGTGATGGACGGCCGGGTCGCCGCCAAGGACTTCCAGTACATGATCACCGAGCTGCTGCTCGGTGGCGCACGACGGAGCGTGGAGCAATGAGCCGTACCGAACAGCTGAACCGGCAGACGGAGGTGGAGGGGCAGAGCCGCGGGCGGTGGCTCGCACTCTCCGTGCTCGTCCTGGCCGTGCTGCTGGTCGCGGTGGACGCCACCGTACTCGGTCTCGCCACCCCCTCCCTCAGCGAGGACCTCAAGCCGTCCGGCACCCAGTTGCTGTGGATCGGCGACATCTACTCCTTCGTCATCGCCGGCCTGCTCGTCTCCATGGGCTCCCTCGGCGACCGCATAGGCCGCAAGAAGCTGCTGCTCGTCGGCGCCACGGCTTTCGGCGCCGTCTCCGTCCTCAACGCGTACGCGAGCAGCCCCGAGATGATGATCGTGGCCCGCGCCCTGCTCGGCGTGGCCGGCGCGACCCTGATGCCGTCCACCCTCGCCCTGATCCGGAACATCTTCCAGGACCCCCGCGAGCGCAGCCTCGCCATCGGCATCTGGGGCGCCACCGCCTCGGCCGGCGCGGCCGTCGGGCCGGTCGTCGGCGGAGCCCTGCTCCAGCACTTCTGGTGGGGCTCGGTGTTCCTGATCAACCTCCCCGTGATGATCGCCCTGGTCCTCGTCGGCATCAAGCTGCTGCCCGAGTCCAAGAACCCGGTCGCCGGCCCCTGGGACCTGGTCAGCGTCGCCCTGTCCCTCATCGGCGTCATCGGCGTGGTCTACGCCGTCAAGGACGTCGCCACCCATGGCCTGACCTGGGGCGTCTGGGCCGCCGCCGTCATCGGCGGAGCCTGCCTGTACGCCTTCGTGCGGCGCCAGTTCAGCCTGCCGTCGCCGCTGCTCGACATGCGGCTCTTCCGGCACCGCGGCTTCTCCGGCGCGGTCCTCGCCGACCTGCTCACCGTGTTCGGGCTCTCCGGACTGGTCTTCTTCCTCTCCCAGTTCCTCCAGCTCGTGCAGGGCCGCGACCCCCTGGAGGCCGGACTGGCCGAACTGCCCGCCGCCATCGGCGCGGTGGCCACCGGCCTGGTCGCGGGCCGCTACGCCCGCCGCCACTCGGTACGCGTCATCGTCACCGGCGGCCTCGCCGCGATCGGCCTGGCCCTGGGCGCCCTCACGGTGATCCACAAGGAGACCGGCTACCCGCTGCTCGGCGTGGCCCTGCTCGTCGTCGGCCTCGGCGCGGGCTTCTCCTTCACCGTCACCGCCGACGTGATCCTCTCCAGCGTCCCCAAGGAGCAGGCCGGTTCCGCCTCGGCCGTCTCCGAGACCGCGTACGAACTCGGCGCCGCCCTCGGCATCGCCCTGCTCGGCTCCGTGGTGACCGGCGTCTACCAGTCCTTCACCGCCCCCGCCTCCGTGCCGGCCCCGCTGGCCGGCGCGGCGCACGAATCCCTCGGCGGGGCCGTGGAGGCCGCCAAGGCCCTCGACCCGCAGACGGGCGCGCAGATGGTCGGCGCCGCCCAGGACGCCTTCGTGGACGGGCTGCGGCTCGCCTCGGGCGTCGGCGCGGCCGTCCTGCTCGCCACCGCCGCGGCCGCCTGGTTCCTGCTCAAGGGCCAGGAGCTGCAGGACGGCGTCGAGCACTGACGTCCCGCCAGGGGGTGTATTTCCGGCCGTGGTTGACATGACATCGACGGCCGGGACACCATCCCGGCGATGGAGATCACCGATCTGACCCCGGCCGAACGCCGCGTGTGGGAAGCCTTCCCGCGCGGCGACGGCGTCGATTTCCGGGAACACCCCGAGGACAGCTCCGTGGACGGGGCCGGATGGGGCCCGGAGCGCACCGTCCGGGCCGAGGTGCTGCGGGCCCTGCTGCTGGGCGCGTGCCCCGCCGAGGAGGGCCGGGTCGCCGGACTGAAGATCAAGGGCGCGCGGATCGTCGGCAGCCTCGACCTCAGGTACGCGGTCGTCGACCACCCCATCCGGCTGCGCGACTGCTGGTTCGAACGCAAACCCCTGCTGTACGGGGCCCAGCTGAAGGCGCTCGTCCTGGGCTACTCCACCCTCCCGGGCCTCACCGCCGCCACGGTCCGCGTCGACGTGGTCCTGCGGCTCTCCTGCTGCCGGATCAGCGGCCCCGTACGGCTCCAGGGCGCCAAGCTGTCCGCCCTCTTCCTCCAGGGGGCCGTGATCGGGCCGACGGCGGGCGACGAGGCGGACGAACCCCCGCTCCAGCTCAACCACGTCGAGGTCGGCACCGACATCATCGCGAACGACCTGACCGTCCACGGCCAGCTGCGCCTCAACGGCGCCACCGTCGGGGGCCAGGTCAGCATGGACCGGGCCCGCCTGCTCGCCCCCGGCGGGATCGCGCTGCACGCCGAGACGCTGACCGTCGGGACGGACCTGCGGGCCCAGCGGATGGAGGCCCACGGGATGGTCAACCTCACCGGCTCCCGGATACCGGGCCAGCTCAACTTCGCGTACGCCGTCTTCGTCAACCCCGACGGCGTCGCCCTGCGCGCCTCCAGCTGCGTCATCGGCGAGATGTGGCTGCGCAACTGCCCGCCCGTCGAGGGGATGGTCAACCTGCGCCGCTCCCAGTTCGACATGCTGCACGTGCCGAGCGCCACCTGGCCGGAGAAGATCCGCATCGACGGGCTCAGCTACCGCACCCTCGCCCCCCACCTGCCCGCCGAGGAACGGCTGCCCGCGCTGGAGCGGGAGGAGTCGGGCTACCTCCCGTACGCCTACGAACAGCTCGCCGCGGCCTACCGCACGGTGGGGGACGAGGCGGCCGCCCGGACCGTCCAGCTCGCCAAGCTGCGGCGCCACCGCCGCACCCTGCCCCCGCACGGGAGGCTGTGGGGACAGCTCCAGGACGTCACCGTCGGCTACGGCTTCCGGCCGCTGCGCGCGGCGGGCTGGCTGCTGGCGCTGCTGCTCGTGGGCTCGATCGCCTACGCCCTGCACGCGCCCCGGCCGCTGAAGGCGGGGGAGGCGCCGGACTTCAACGCCGTGTTCTACACGATCGACCTGATGCTGCCGATCATCGGCTTCGGCCAGGAGTCCGCCTACGCGCCGGCCGGCTGGTACCAGTGGCTGTCGTACCTGCTGATCGTGACCGGCTGGGTCCTCGCCACCACCACGGCGGCGGGCGTCAGCCGGTCACTCCAGCGGCAGTAGGGGCGCTACGCGGCCTTCGCCTTGGTGGCGTACATGTCCACGTACTCCTGGCCCGACAGGCGCATGACCTCGGCCATCACCGAGTCGGTGACGGCGCGCAGGACGTAGCGGTCGCGGTCCATGCCCTCGTAGCGGGAGAACTCCATCGGCTCGCCGAAGCGGACGGTGACCCGGCCCGGGCGCGGCATGCCCGCGCCGCCGGGCTGGAGCTTGTCGGTGCCGATCACCGCGAAGGGGACCACGGGGGCACCCGTCATCAGGGTGAGGCGGGCGATGCCGGTGCGGCCCCGGTACAGGCGGCCGTCGGGGGAGCGGGTGCCCTCGGGGTAGATACCGAAGATCTTGCCCTCCTCCAGGATCCTGCGACCCGTCATCAGCGCGGCGACTCCGCCGTTCGCGCCGTCGCGGTCCACGGGGATCATGCCGGCGCCGGTGAAGAACCAGGCCATCAGGCGGCCCTTGAGGCCCTTGCCCGTCACGTACTCGTCCTTGCCGATGAAGTGGACCGTACGGTCGCACACCAGCGGCAGGATCATCGAGTCGATGAAGGTGAGGTGATTGCCCGCCAGGATCACCGGACCGGTGCCCGGAATGTTCTCGATGCCCTCCACCCTGGTGCGGATGATCAGGCGCATGACCGGTCCGACAGTGGCTTTGATGAGCGCGGTACGGAACAACGTGAGCCCTCCGGCATCGAAAAGCGGCTTTCGCACCACACGGCGGTAGTGCAGGTGAGGACGATACTCGCGGCTCACGGCTGATCGCACATCGGGTTCACGTGGTGGATACATCGTGTTGACGCACGTTTCCGTCGTGTTCCCGCCACGCCCACCCTCCCGCCACCCCTCCTTGCCTACGATCGGCACGCCGATTGCGGGCCGCACGACCCGGAGATCCCGGGCCGCGGGCCCGTTTCACGATGAGGAGAGCACTCATGACGCAGGGTGGGGCAGCACGGCGCACGGTCCTGGGAGCGGCGGTCCTGGCGGCCGGAACCGGAATCACCGGACTGGCGGCGGGCACCGCCTCCGCCGCCACCGCCGACGGCGGGCACGACGAGGGCGGCTACCGGGACCTCCCCGTCCCGACGGTCATCGGCCACCGGGGCTCCAGCGGATACCGGCCCGAGCACACCCTCGGCTCCTACCAGCTCGCCCTCGACCTGGGGGCCGACGTCATCGAACAGGACCTCGTCCCCACCAAGGACGGCCATCTGGTGTGCCGTCACGAGAACGAGATCGGCGGCACCACCGACGTCGGCGACCACCCCGAGTTCGCCGCCCGGCGCACCACCAAGACCGTCGACGGGGTCTCCGTCACCGGCTGGTTCACCGAGGACTTCACCCTCGCCGAGCTGAAGACCCTGCGCGCCAAGGAGCGCATCCCCGCCGTCCGCCAGCGCAACACCCTCTACGACGGCCGCTGGGCCGTCCCCACCTTCGAAGAGGTGCTGCGCTGGGCCGCCCGCGAGAGCCGCCGGCGCGACAAGCGGGTCTGGCTCCACGTCGAGACCAAGCACCCCACCTACTTCCGCGGCCTCGGCCTCGGCCTGGAGGAGCCCCTCGCCAAGCTGCTGCGCCGCTACGGACGCGACGGCCGGGACGCCGCCGTCTTCCTCCAGTCCTTCGAACCCTCCAGCCTCCAGCGGCTCTCCCGCCTGGTGTCCGCGCCGCGCGTGGCCCTGCTCGGCGCGGCGAACACCCGGCCCTGGGACTTCGAGGTGGCCAAGGACCCCCGTACCGTCGCGGACCTGGTCAAGCCCGAGGGACTGCGGTGGATCGCCGGCTTCGCCCAGGGCATCGGCCCGACCCTGGACCTGATCGTGCCGCGCACCGCCGACGGCCGCCTCGGCGAGCCGACCACCCTGGTCAAGGACGCGCACGCGCGGGGCCTGGTGCTGCACCCGTACACCGCGCGCAACGAGAACAGCTTCCTGCCCGCCGAGTTCCGCAAGGGCACCGATCCGGCCGCCTACGGGGACGCCTTCGGCGCCTTCAAGCGATACTTCGAACTGGGCGTCGACGGCATCTTCACCGACAACCCCGACACCGGTCTCCTCGCGGCGGAGGCCTTCCGCCCCGGACGCGGCGTCAACCGCTAGCCCCGTTTCCCCGTACGGGTGTGCCCCTCCCGGCGGGGAAACCGCCGGGACCCGTCCGCTCGTCCCGCCCGGCATGGACCTGCTGAAGGAACCGGACCCGCCCGAGACCGCGCGGCCGGAGAGCGAACTGCTCCGGGAGCTGGGCCCGCTGCTCTCCGCCGAGGCGGCCGCGGAGGCCCCGGCCGCCGGTGTGGAGGCCGCGGACCTGGAACAAGCCGTCTGGGTCAGGCTGCTGGAACGCGGCCCGTGCGCCCCCGACCCGGGCGGCCGTGCCCGCTGGCTGCGGCGGGCGGTGCGCGCGGAGGCGCGGCTCGCCCGCAGGCGGGCCCGG
>NZ_JBGWAB010000094.1:0-32586 GCF_041862025.1 Streptomyces sp. AB3(2024) | reverse complement strand
CTCGAAAAACCGCAGGCCAGCCCCACGGCACGAGCCCGGAAAGACAGTGAAACGAGCCGAGACCCTCACCGAACACGTCCGCTTGAAGGAACAACGAGGTTAAAGATCAAGCTAAGGAGAGCCGTCAAGGTCCCCGATGGCAAACGGTCCAAGTTCGCTGTCACAGGACAGGCGAGGGGCCCCGGTCAGCGGCTTGGCGCCGGAGGCTCGTAGTACGCAGAGCCGAGCTGGACGCCGCGCACCCACTGGGCGAAGTGCTGGTCCTCCCCGGCTTCGCGGTCCAGTGCACGTCCGCTGACGTAGAGCGTGGTGACCTGCTCTTCCGTCTCGAAGTCGAAGCGGGTCTCGTGAGCTGCCTGGTAGACGCCGTAGCCGGAGATGTCGTGGATGGACATCCGTCCGGCCCGGCCGAAGACGAGCGCGGGCTCCAGGTCCTCGAAGAAGACCCAGGTCTGCGGCAGCCCGCCGCCACCGGCCCGTGCGAACCCCACGGCGAAGCCGCGCATCACGATGTGGGTGTCGATGTCCCGGGTGTCGTCGGGGAGAGTCCTGACCCGGTGGATGTGGTCGTAGCCGGGTTGCCGCCCGGTCCACGCCCACGTCTTGTCCTCGCAGGCGGGGCAGGTGCTGGCGGGCTGGTCACTCATGGGCTCATTCCTCATCGGGTCGGCGTGCTTCGGACGTGGTGGCGATGGCTTCGTCGTACGCGGCGAAGGTCCGGTAGAGGGTGGAGCGGCCGATGCCGAGGTGCGCGGCGATGGCGGTGACCGACTCCTGCGCGTCGCGGCGCCGCAGGGCGACGGCGAGCATGTCGCCGTCGACGGCCGGCGGGCGGCCGCCGTGCTTGCCGTTCGCCGCGGCGGTGTCCAGGCCGACGAGGGTCCGTTCGTGGATGAACTCCCGCTCGACCTCGGCCATCGCGGCGAACACGACGAAGAGGACCTTGCCCGCGCCGTGCGGGTCGTAGGTGCCCGCGAGGGGGCCGGTGCGGATCTCCAGGCGGTGGCCTCGCTCGGCGAGGTCCTGGGCGCTGGTGATGAGCTCGACCATGTTGCGGCCGAGGCGGTCGAGCATGGTGACGGTGAGGGTGTCGGCAGGGCGGAGGTCGGCGAGGGCGGCGTTGTACTCGGGCCGGATCTTCTCTCGGGTGCCGACCTTCTCGACGTGGATGCGGACGCACTCGGCCGCCTTGAGGGCGCGGACCTGCCCGGCGAGGTCCTGGCCCTTGCTGGACACCCGGGCGTAGCCGACGCGGTCGCCGGTGCGCTCCAGCGCGGCGATCAGGCCGGGGTCGAGCTCGGGGCCGGGCTGCCAGGGCCGGCCGGGGCCGCGGGCGGCGGGTATGCGGATCGCGGGTCCGGACTTCAGACCGGGGATCTTCGCGTAGCGGCCGGTGTGATAGTCGACGGCGACGACGCCGGAGTTGGCCCGGCACGCCGATCCGGGCGCCGCCCCGCAGCGCGGGCACGGTTCGCGCTCGACGAGCTCGGCGCGGGCGGTCTCGTCCAGGTTGCCGTTCACGTGTTCCCCTCCCGTCTGGCCGCTCGACGCGGCCCGTCCCGAATACCCGTCCCGCCGCTCCGTGGCGGCCGCCGGTTTCGGGACGCCTTTCGGGACGGCTCCCGTGTTCCTGTCGCCGCGGCGGGCGGCCGTCCCGGAATCGGTCGTTTCCGGGACGCACGGATGAGCGACGGCCGTACGGAGTTCCGGTGGGACCGCGCGCCTTCATGATCAGCGTGGACGCGGCTGGGGAGGCTGCCCACCGATCGCCCCTCGTTCACTCGTACGGGTGGACGGGGCGGGTGTCCCGAACACGTTTCGGGACCCTGCCGGAGACTTCCGATCATGGAGGGGGCGGACGAGTCGAAGCGTGCTGCGGCGGTGGCCCGGCTGGTCCAGCTGCGGGACGCCGAGCAACTGTCGGCCGCGCACGTACGGCTGGCCGCCGAGGGGCTGGGCGTCAGCGAGCGCACGGTGTGGCGGTGGCTGTCCGCGAGCACCCGGGCTCCCGAACACCGCGGGCCCGAGCCGTACGTACTGAGCGAGACGGACCGGGAGGCGTACGCCCTCTACCGGGGCAACGTCTCCGCCGTGCACCGCGCCCGCCAGGCCGTGGTCGACGGCGACGGCACCACCGCCGGCGCCCCGGTCCCCGACTTCCTGCGCGAGGGCTGGACGGACGCCGCCCCCGTCGCCCTGCGCACCATGCAGGTCGCGTTCAACCGCGAGCTCACCCCGGCCGAGCGCGCCGCGTGGAAGGTCGGCGAGTCCGGGCGCCGGGCAAAGTCGGTCTACCTGCAACGCCCGGACGAACCCCGCGGCCGAACCTGGGAAATGGACCACAAGCAGCTGCCGATCCTCGTACACCCGCCCAAGGGCAAGCCGATCTCCCCGTGGATGACCACGATCGTCGACGACGGCACCCGCGCCCTGCTGGGCTGGTCCCTCGCGGTGAGCCCGCACGCGGGCACGGTCCTGACCGCGATGCGCATGGCGCTGGTCCACGACCCCGACGTCTCGCCGTTCGGCGCGGTGCCCGCCCGCGTACGGATCGACAACGGCTTGGAGTTCGCCGCCGGCACCATCAAGGACGTGCTGGCCGCGCTGTGCATCGTCCCGCACCGGCTCCCGCCGTACCTCCCGCATCGCAAGGGCAAGGTCGAGCGGGTCAACCTGACCATCGAGCAGACTCTGGTCTCCCTGATGCCCGGCTTCACAGGCGGCCCCCGCGACGCCGCGGGCCGCCTGTACGGGCCGGTCGGGGACAGCCCGGCCGCCAAGCGCGCCGCCGAGAAGACGGGCGGCCCCATGCTCCTCGACGACTTCGTGAAGCGGCTCGCCCTGTGGGTGCGCTGGTACAACACCGAGCGGCCGCACCGGATGCTGGCCGGCCGTACCCCGCTGGCGGCGTGGCAGGAGGACGAGGCACCGCTGCACCGGATCGACGCGGACAAGCTGCGCCACCTGCTGCTGTCCGGCGAGGAGCGCACCATCCAGAAGGACGGCATCCGCCGGGGCGGCCTCTGCTACGTCGCGCCCGAGATCCACGGCCGGGTCGGTCAGGTCGTCCAGATCCGGTACATGCCGCACGACGACCGGTCCATCGAGGTCTACCTGGGCGGCAAGCACCTGTGCACCGCGCTGCCGACCGGAACGCTCACCGCCGAGCAGACCGAAGCCTTCCGTACTCAGCAGCGCGACGAAGCCGCCCGCCTGGGCCGCGAACGCCGCAAGGCGTCCCGCCGGGCCCGCCGCGAACTCGCACCGATGACCGGCGACGGCACAGCGGCCACCGAATCCCGGCTCGTCCCGGACAAGGTCGGCCGCGGCTCCTCCCGCCAGGCCCTGGACGCCGCCCTGCGCGCCCGCTCCTCCACCTCCCTGCTCGGCATCACCCCGATCACCAAGAACGAGGAGAGCTGAATGCCCCGGCACTTCGCCGACCTGACCGGCGCCGCGACGCTGCCGACCGGCACCTTCCAGCTCGCCCACCGCGTCGTGGACGACCTCGTCCTCAACAACGCCACCGGCGTCATCCACGGCCCGGCCGGCACCGGCAAGACGTACGCGGTCGAGGCCGCCCTGGAAGACCAGGCCCGCCGCGGCGGGCCCGCCGTGTGCGCGCTGTCCTTCACCGCCCGCCCGACCATGCGCCTGGTCGCCGACCAACTCCTGGCCGCGCTCACCGGCATCGAGGCCCCCAAGTCCCGCAACCGGTTCCACATCACCAACCGGCTGCTGGACCTGCTGTCCCACCCCAAGCGCCTGGTCGTCGTTGACGAGGCCCAGCGCCTCAACAGCGACTGCATCGAACTGCTGCGGCACCTGCACGACGACCCGAGAACGAAGTTCGCCCTGCTCTGCGTCGGCGGTGACGGCTGCTGGGAGGTCCTCTCCCGCGAACCGATGCTCCGCTCCCGCGTCTTCCGCCGCCTGCCCTTCCGCCCGCTGACCGCCGAAGAGATCCCCACCCTCATGCGGGACTACCACCCGATCTACACCGGAGCGGACGACGCCCTGCTGCGGCAGATCGACGAGCTGTACGGACAGGGCACCATGCGCGACTGGGCCGCCTTCACCCACACCGCCGCCGGACTGTGCCAGGCCGCCGGCCGGCCCCGCATCGACATCGAGGTCATCGACAACGCCCTCACCCTCCTCGGCGGCGGCGTGTATGCCTGAGACCGCGCCCGCGACCCACGTCGTCAACCGCGACCTGCCGCCCGGCCCCCGCCTGGTGCTCGTCCGCAACCCCGGCGACGACCACCGCATCGTGCGCCGCCTGGCCGCCGTCGAAGGCCCCGGCCGGCTCGTCGTCCGCCCCACCCCCGGCGGCCGCACCAGCGACCTCGCCCTCGACATCCTCACCGCCACCGGCCGCAGCCCCGCCACCCTGCTCGCAGACCGCACCCCCGCACCCGAAGCGTGGCGCCAGGCCGCCGCCCAGCTGTCCACCGACCAGATACGCCACCTCGTCATCGACCGCGCCCACCGGCTCCCCGACGGCGCCCTCGACCTCCTTGCCGAACTCGGCGGCCGCGCCGACGCCACCGTGTGGCTCATCTGGCCCGTCACCGAAGACGACGCGTACGTGAAACCGCCCGTACGCACCTTCCACGACGCCGGATACCGCTTCCAGGCGATCGACCTCGCCGCCTTCGCCCGCGAGCTCCCGCCCTCGCCCCGCTCCCTCACCAACCCCCTGCGCGCCGACGCCACGACCCCATGGGCCGAAGGCGTCGGCCCCGTCCTGCCCATGCAGGACTTCCCCGTCTTCCTCGCCCACTGCCGGGCGAAGCTCCCTGGCAACACCTTCACCGCCCTGAACGAGGCCTACGGCCGCGAGTTCCACCTGGCCGACCAGTGGCTGACCCGCCGCGGCCTGGCCGGCCACCACGCCCAGCCCGGCAGCCAGCGGCACACCCGGGCCCTCGGCGCCCGCCTCACCTTCCACCTGCGCGACGACCGCATCGGCCCCGCACCCGACCAGGCCCACGCCCTCGTACGGCTCCGAGGTTATCTGGGGTTGTCAAGAGAACGTGCAGGTCAGCGCGAGTTCGGCCGTTCAGGCAAGTGAGTCACGTAGCGCGGTCTGATCGGTGGTCCGGTCGGGTGCGAAGGGTCGGCGGAGGCTTTGGGCGGCGGGCCGTGGTGTGGGGTTGCGTGGTCACGGGATGCCCCGGCGTCGGTGGTCCGAGGGTGGGCGGCCGGCGCCGGGGCGTTCGTCATGCCGGTGTGCGGTTACCGGGGGCCGGGGCGGTGGACGTGGTTGGGCCGGTCGTGGCCTGGCTCTTAGCTACGCCAGTTGGTCGGGGAACGCCTCCCCGCACGGACTACGACGACTGGAAGGAGCTACTCAGGGACTCCAAGGTGCGGGACGGCCGATTGCACGATGCGCGCCATACCGCCGCCACGGTGCTGTTGATCCTCGGGGTCTCGGAGCGGGCAGTCATGGGACTGATGGGGTGGTCCACCACGGCCATGGCCGCGCGGTACCAACACATGGTCGACTCGGTCCGGAACGACGTGGCCCGACAGGTCGACGGACTGATCTGGGAGCGGAACGGAGACGGGCCCGGCGACGGAGCCGCCGGCGGGCTCCCATCGGTCAGGTGAGCGATGGGGGCAGGTTGGTGGACCTGCCCCCAGTCGATCAAGTCGCGACCTGGCACTGATCGATGAGCCGCGCAACCACGCTGAATGTGCCTAGCCGGCAGGGTTTCGGAGCGCGAAGTAGGCCCCCTGACGGGCTGTGTCGCGGAGCATCGAAAACGGGCCCCGGGCGTCGGTCGCCGCTGCGGCGAGGGACGTGCCGGGGCCCGTTTCTGGTGATCGTTGATCAGGTGTTGCAGCCGGTTCCGGTGGTCGGGCTGGTGCAGCTGTTGTGGCCGGCTCCGCCGTCGTTGGTGTTGGTACCGGCACCGCCGTTGAGAGCGTCGTTGCCGGGGCCGCCATCGTTGGCGTCGTTGCCCGCGCCGCCGGCCAGGGAGTCGTTTCCGTTGCCGCCGATGAGGGTGTCGTTGCCGATGCCGCCGGTGAGGGAGTCGTTGCCGTTGCCGCCCTCGACGCGGTCGTTGCCGTCGCCGCCGGACAGCACGTCGTTGCCGTCGCCGCCGCAGATCAGGTCGTTGCCGCCGCGGCCGTCGACCACGTCGTTCCCGGCCAGAGCGAAGATTACGTCGTCGCCGGGGGTGCCGGTCAGGACGTCGTTGCGGTTGGTGCCGGTGATGGTGGCCGTGGCGGTCGCGCAGGTCAACGCCGGCGCTGGCACGACCCCGATCGCCACCCCGAACGGGAGGTCGCCGACGGGGACAGTGGCCACGACGGTGTCGGTGGCGGTGTTGATCACGGACACCGTGTCGGCGTTGGCGTTGGTGACGTAGGCGCGGGTGCCGTCCGGCGACACCGCCACCTCTCGAGGCGCATCGCCGACGGGGATGGTGGCGACGACCGTGTTCGTCGCCGTGTTGATCACGGACACCGTGTCGGCGTCGGCGTTGACGGCGTAGGCGCGGGTGCCGTCCCGCGACACCGCCACCCCCTGGGGCACATCGCCGACGGGGATGGTGGCGACGACCGTGTTCGTCGCCGTGTTGATCACGGACACCGTGTCGGCGTCGGAATTGGTGACGTAGGCGCGGGTGCTGTCCGGCGACACCGCCACCCCGAACGGGAAGTCGCCGACGGGGATGGTGGCGACGACCGTGTCGGTGGCGGTGTTGATCACGGACACCGTGTTGGCGCTGAAGTTGGTGACGTAGGCGCGGGTGCCGTTCGGCGACACTGCCACCCCGAGGGGAGCATCGCCGACGGGGATGGTGGCGACGACCGTGTTGGTGGCGGTGTTGATCACGGACACCGTGTCGTCTCCGCCGTTGGTGACGTAGGCGCGGGTGCCGTCCGGCGACACCGCCACCCCCAGGGGCTCAAGGCCGACGGGGACGGTGGCGACGACCGTGTCGGTCGCGGTGTTGATCACGGACACCGTGGCATCGGCGCGGTTGGTGACGTAGGCGCGGGTGCCGTCCGGCGACACCGCCACTCCCCACGGCGTATCGCCGACGGGAACCGTGACCACCACCGTGTTCGTCGCTGTGTCGATCACCGACACCGTGGCATTTTGGAAGTTGGCGACGTAGGCGTAGGTGCCGGGCGGCACGGCCTGGGCGGGCTGTGGGGCCACCATGGGCAGGGCCAGGCCGGCCACTAGGACGAGACCTGCCACCAGCGCCCGCAGCAACCCACCCCACCACGAGCGACGCACTCGAAGACCAGGCGGCGCCGACGACGGGAGGGCCTCCTGCGCGCCCACCCCCCTCACCGTTTGACAGATGGTCACAGCAATCCTCCCGACCGGGCTGACAGAACGGGACGGATTATGACAGTTCGCCACATTCGCTAGGGCGGGGACACGCGACCGCCCCGACCATGGGCCGGGGCGGTCGCCTGGACGTTCGTGCGCCCCACCGAAACCGCACCCGGTCCGGTGCCGCGACTGAACCGGAGGATCCAGGGCCACGGAGGCGGGCGACTGGACCCAGGCACGGTGAGCACGACGGGCCGGGAGGGGCACCCTCCGCCGACAATCACTCAGCAGGGGGGATCGCTCAGGAACTCGTTGATCCGGCGCAGGGTGGCGAACCCACAACGCTTACACACATGCCGTACGTGCCTGACGGTCCCTCGGATACCCGTAAGGCATGTACGAAAACGGCCACTTGCCCTACATGCCTGCTGCCTCGCTGGCACCCGAGATAACCGCGCCGTCCAGGTCGCCCTGTCCCTGCGCGGTTACCTCCTGCGCTGGCAGTACGAGACCCTCGGCGCCGCCCCCACCACCCGCCTGCTCAGCCAGCTCACCGAACGCCTCTGCGCGAAGATCCGCACCGTCGCCCCGCCCGAAGCCGCCGCCGCGACCGCCCTGTCCATCCACCTCTCCCACGGACCCACCGGCTTCGGCCTGATCACCTGCGGGAACACCGCCCCTGACGGCAGCAGCGTCCGCGTCCCGCCCACCGGCAGCCCGTACGAAGCCGAGGAGACCCGCTACCTCCGCGTCCCATGGCGGTGGAAGTTCCACCACCACACCCCGCACGAGCTCAACGCCCTTCAGGTCCTGCACCTCGAATCCGATGACCCCGTGCTCCTGCCGGCGCACGCCGCCCCGCTCGTCGCAGCCCACCTCGCCTACCGGCGCAGCCAGGGCGCCACCGACACCGACCCTCTGTTCATCCACGACAAGGCCCCGGGCAACAAGAGCCCGGAACTCCACCTGCGCGAATCGGTCATCCGCACCTGCCACCGCATCCACTTCAACCCGGCCTGGCTCCACCGCTCGCACTGCCGCCACGGCGACGAGACCGGCCACGACGCCGCGGCCGCCGGGTGGATGCACTACCGGGGCCTGGACCTCATCGCCCTCAGCGACAACGTGCGCAGCCGCCTGTGACCGAGCCGATCTCCTCCAGGCGCCCCCCTCGCCGCGAGGGCCCGCAGCGGCGCCGCGACTCGGTGCAGAGATCGCACGTCATCAAGCGGCGCCTCCTGGCCGCCGGGATGACCGGCTGGCAGCTCGCCGACCTCCTCGGCGTCCACGAGCACCAGATCGACCTGGAAGAACTTCCGGACCTGCCCGTCCGTGTCCTGCTCGAACTCGCCCGCCGCCTCGACATGCACCCGGCCGACCTGATGCCCGGCTCCGAAGAACTCTTCGAGCTGCCCCGCCAACGCCAGGTCATCGACCGACGCCCGGCCGGCGCCGACCACGACGCGCTCACCGTCCTCACCGCGCTCGGGTACGCGGACGGCCCCCTCACCGCCGACGCCCTCGCGGCCGCCCTGTCCTGGACCCGCCACCGGCTCGACGCCGCCCTCGACCACGCCCGCGCTCACCCCGACGCCGGCGGCGTGCTCCTCCTGCGGCACGTCCCGCCCGAGGCGTACACCGTCACCCCGCGCCTTGACGTCCTCGCCCCGCACCAGGTCGACGCCCTCACCGGGCAGAAGAGACCCCACGCGTCCGTACGCGGCCCGATCCAGCCTGCCGAGGCCGAGGTCCTCCTCCGCGTCTGGGTCGACGGCGGAATCGACCCCCACGACGCCGCCCAGCGCCAAGCCCTCGAAGACCTCGATGCCGCCGAGATGGTCATCCCCGGCGGCATCATCGACCGCTTCCACGACAACGTGCTCTACAGCCTCCGGATGCTTCCCGAGCCGTCACCGCCTACTGACACGGACTCTGCGATCCCACTGTCATAACCCTGCGCATCCCACTGACATCCACCCTGCGCACGACACTCTGGAGCGGATGACGGGAATCGAACCCGCGCCATAAGCTTGGGAATCTATGGTGCGGAACGCGTTCGTATGGCGCCTGACCTGCGGGAATCGACCTTTCGAAGCGCCTTCCGGGGCTTGTCTGCGCTCCGGTTCTGACCGCAGTTGACCGTCCCTAAGGGCACGGTTGGGGCACGTCCCTCATGGTGGTGATCGTCTTCACGCTGGGGTGGTCTGCGGCTGTGTCCGGTCAGCCGGCGGTTGCCTCAGGGAGAGGATGATCAGCAGAGCGAACGCGGAGAGGGCGGTGAGCGTGCGCAGATTGTTGAAGAGTTCCCAGCGCCGCAGGATCTCCGCGTGATCGACCGGTGCCGAGGTGCGAGCCCATTCCTTGATCCGGCCGTTGATCGGCACATTGCCGAACCGGGTGATCAGGAAGGACGCGAAGGTCAGCAGACCTGCCGTACCCGCGATCAGCCGGGCGCGGCCGCGTGTCAGGGTCGCGAGGGTGAGGGAGCTCAGCGTCGACACGGCCATCGCCGCCTGCATGGTGATGCCGTTCATCTTCATCAGCTCGGCGTGGAATGACAGCCGCATGTCGAGCGGTACTGCGTTGAAGGTGGGGACGAGGTTGGCCGCGCCGTAGCCGAATGCGCCGGCGAGAAGGCCGGTGGCGAGCAGGGCGAGCCCCTGGAGGAGTCGGATGCGCACGTTCGTTGGCTCCAGTACATGGTGCTTGATGGAGGCGGGGGGATGCCCGAGCCGGGGATTGCCGCCGTCACGCCTGCGCAGCGAGGAAGCGATCGCCCGGTGCGCCGCGGAGGTGCCCTGGGGGGAGTCGTCGGCCGTACGCGAGCAGGAGGAGATCCTGTGCGGCGCCGGACAGGGGCGTTCCGGTACCGAAGGACCAGTCGAGGTCGTCCGCGCGGAGTTCGACGCCGCCCAGGTCGGCTCCGAAGAACTTGAGGGTCCTGGTGTCGACGCTCTCCAGGAGGATGCGCACGCGCTCTTCGGGAACCCGGCGGCCGAGGCCCAGCGCGACCGTGATGTCCAGGCCGTGGATCACGTCGTGGCCCAAGGCCGCCTCGATCCCGCCGACCGGCGGCTTCCAGGGGTGACCCGCGTTGTCGCCGAGGAATGCGGCGAGCTCCCGCGTCGAATGAGCGGCCGCGTCCTTTCGGGCGCATCGATCGGTCATCCGGTGGAGGTTGCCCCGTGCTCCGATCAGTTCCCGCGCCATCCTGGGGAGCGAGTACCGGAACCCCATCGTCATGTGGGCCGCGACCTCCCGTACCCGCCATCCTCCGCACAGGGTCGGCGCGTTCCACTCCTCGGCCGACAGGCCGTCCAGCATGGCTGCCAGCTCCCGGCGTTCGGCCGCGATCGCGGCTCTGATGTCCGCCGCTGGTCTGTGGTGCGTCGTGTTCCCCATGACCTCAAGGCTCTCGGCAGGCCCGCCGTAAGTCCAAGAGTTTGCATGTCTCGCAACTAGCATGATCAGTTATGGATATTCGGCAGCTGCGGTACTTCGTGACGGTCGCGGAGGAAGCCAACTTCACCCGAGCCGCCGCCCGGCTGCACCTGGCGCAGCCAGGTGTGAGCGCTCAAGTCCGCCAGCTCGAAAAGGAACTCGGGCATCCGCTGCTCGACCGCTCCGGCCGGTCGGTGACGCTTACGGAAGTGGGCGAGGCCGTACTGCCGTACGCCCGGGCCGCGATCACCGCCGTCGAAGCGGTACGGCAGACCGCGGACGAGTTCACCGGTTTGCTGCGCGGTCACGTCAACCTCGGCCTCGTCTCGGGCGCGGCCGCAGCAGCCCATGAGTTCGACCTGGCGGCCATCCTGGCCGACTTCCACGAGGACCACCCCCAGGTGGAGATAGCCCTGACCGAGGACACCTCGGAGCGGATGCTCGCCGCACTGCACCGAGGGGAGCTCGACATCGCCGTGATCGGCCTCGCGGACGAGGAGCCCCCGCCAGGCATCTCTCTCCAGGTCCTGGTCGACGAGCCGCTGGTCGCAGCCGTCGCCCCGGACGACCCCGCCCTCACGTCCCCGGACCGCACAAGCATTCCGTTGGCCGAGCTCCGCGATCGCCCGCTGATCAGCCTGCCACGTGGCACAGGGCTGCGCGGCGTACTCGACCGCGCGTGCGCACAGGCGGGGTTCCGGCACCGCGTCGCCTTCGAGGCAGCCGCTCCGCTGTTCCTTGCCCAGCTCGCAGCCCGCGGTCTCGGCGTCGCGGTGGTTCCGGCCCTCTCCGCCGGAGCGGCGTCGGCGTTCGGGCTGCGTACGCTGGAGATCACCGAACCGCGGCTGCGCGGCCGGGTCGCTCTGGCCTGGCGGACGGACGGCCCCTCCAGCCCCGCCGGCGCCGTCTTCCTGAACCTGCTGCGTACAGCCCTCACCGCGCCAGGGACCGACCCACGCACCGTCGAATGTGCCCGGACCCCGACGCCCACGCCCTCCTCGCCGCCTTTGAGCGTGACGGCAGCCCCGGCATCGCGGTGAACGCCGACCTGACCGACCCCGCCGCCGTGCAGGCCATGGCCGCCCTCGTCCGGGACGAGATCGGCCCCGTCGACATCCTCGTGAACAACGCCGGCTCCTACCCCCGCGTCCCCAGGCAGGACACGGACGAGGCGGCCTGGCACCACTCCCTCGACGTGAACCTCACCGCCCACTACCGCACCTGCCACGCCCTGACCCCCGGCATGATCGAACGCCGCTGGGGCCGGATCGTGAACATCGGCAGCGTCAACGCCCGCGCCGGCCGGACCAACCTCGTCGCCCACAGCACCGCCAAGGCCGGCCTCCTGGGCCTGACCCGTTCCCTGGCCCGCGAGGTCGGCCCCTACGGCATCTGCGTCAACACCGTCCTGCCCGGTGCCATCGAGGTGGCAGCGGAAGCCGCCATACCCGCCCACCACCGCGCCCGCCCGGAAGACCAGATCAACCGCCAGTGCGTCCCGCGACGCGGACGCCCCGAAGACGTGGCAGCCCTGGTGGCGTTCCTCGTCGGCCCGTCCGCGTCGTTCATCACTGGGCAATCCATCCACGTCGACGGCGGCTGGCTGCTGCACTGAGACGGCCAACAAGCAAGGAGACAGAGCGAAATGATCGAACGAGTCCGAGCCGTCCTCGTCACCGCGGACGACACGATCCTGGTCATCCGCCGTACCAAGCCGGGACTCCCCGTGTACTGGGTGCTGCCCGGCGGCGGGGTCGAGGAGAGCGATGCGTCCCGGGAGGCCGCTCTCCACCGGGAGATCCACGAGGAGATCGCGGGGGAGGCCGACATCGTCCGCCTCCTGCACACGATGGAGTCCGACACCGAGCGTCAGCTCTTCTACCTCGCCCGCATCACGACGTGGTCCTTCGAAGACCGCACCGGTCCGGAGTTCAGTGCCGAGGGACGCGGCGAATACGCGCTGGACGAGATCCCGCTGACCGTAGAAGGTCTGGACAGCATCGACCTCAAGCCTGAGGAGATCGCCCACGTTCTGCAGGGCGCTATCGGCGCCGGCACGCTCGCGGCCGGCGTCGTGGCATAGCCGTACGGCATGCGGACATGTCACCGGGGCCAACGCTGAGTTGCGTTGGCCCGGGTGGCGTTGCTCAGAAGGTGTACGCGGTGAAGCGGCGAGGGGGCTCGATCATGAGGCCAAGCAGCCGTTCGAGTTCGGACCTCTCGTCTTCGCTCATGAGCTCAACGGCATTGCCGAGGGTTTTCCTCGTGAGCTGCTCCATGAACGGGGCGAGGAGCCGCTGGAGGGCTTCCGGGGCTTTCTCCAGGGTCCGCATGTACTCCCTTGTAGCGAGTGTGCTGCGCGGCGAACCCTGGAACCGGCCACGCACGTCGGCGGTGACACCTTCGACTACGTCGTCGACCGCGACACCACGCAACTCTCCGTCACCGATGCCATGGGCCACGACGGGGGAGCCGCGCTACTCGCCACCCTCGCAGTCGGCGCCCTTCGCAGGGCCAGGCGTGCCGGCGCCGAGCTCGAAGTACAGGCCTTGGAGGCCAACCGGGCCGTCATCGACCACGGCAGGCGGGGCTTCGTCACTGGGCGGCTGCTGCGCATCAGCCTGCTCGACGGGACCACCCGGTTCGTCAACGCCGGGCATCCCTGGCCCCTGCGCCTCAGGCGGGAAAGGGTCGAGCAGATGGTTCCCGAGGTCGATCTCCCCTTCGGTATCCAGCCGTGTACCGCCTATCGGGTGCAGCGGCTGGACCTGCAGCCGGGTGACCGCCTCGTGATGCTCACCGACGGCATGCTCGAGCGCCGCGCTGTGGAGGTCGATCTGCCCTCCCTGGTTGTGCGCACGGACGATCTCCACCCCCGCGAGGCCTCCCGCGCTCTGGTCGCCGAGATTCTGCGCGCGCATGGCGGCCGTCTCCAGGACGACGCGACGGTCATGTGCCTGGACTGGCACGGTACCCACCAGGTCACACGCAGCGCTGATGCCGGGGCGGACCTGGCGGAGGCGTCCGCACCCGAATAGCACTCCTTCGACGACCGAGGCCCGCCGATCCCGGCGGGCACACTCGGGTCAGGCCGAGGACGGCGGCGCGGATGATTCGGCGGCGCGGCGGTACTCGGCGTTGATGCGCTGGGCTTCCTCGAGCTGGTCTTCGAGGATGATGATGCGGCAGGCGGCCTCGATGGGGGTGCCCTGGTCGACGAGTTCCCGGGCGCGGGCGGCAATGCGCAGCTGGTAGCGGGAGTAGCGGCGGTGGCCGCCCTCGGAGCGGAGCGGGGTGATCAGGCGGGCTTCGCCGATGGCGCGGAGGAACCCCTGGGTGGTCCCGAGCATCTCGGCGGCCCGGCCCATCGTGTAGGCGGGGTAGTCGTCGTCGTCGAGACGGCCGAACGAGTCGTCTGCTGTCATTGAACCTCTCTCGTGGAACGCGTGGAGGGGCCCTGGTGCCGTACGGCACCAGGGCCCCGAAGGAACTACTACACCATCTGTCGGCCCTGATACTGCGCCGACCCTGTGTTTCCGCCGACCCGGCCGACATGCTGCCGGGAATGCGGGGATCGCGGTTGCTTGACCGGAGACCACCTCACTATCGATGTCCTGCGGTACCCGGGCTCAAGGCTTCCGCCCGGGCGATCCTGATGGTGCTCGGCTCCTCCGTTCTTCCCTCGGTGATCAACTGCTTACTGCTTGCACTGCTGATACTGCGGTACTGCTGATGGCCTGACCCAGCGCCACTCTCCGGCAGCCAGCCCCGTCGCCCATCCTGCGTCTGCTCTGGCTTAGAACCCCACTGCCGAACTTCCCGGTGCGCGCGCCCGCAGCCGACGCCTTCACCGAGGTGCTGCTCACTTACTTCACTGCTGGGTACTGCGAACTGCACTTACTTCGGGTACTGCTACTGCGTTAACTGCGGTACTTCTCTCGGCGGCCCCTGATCACTGCGGGCCACCCGGTCCGGTCGTCAGTCCCGTCGCCGTCCTGCAACAAGCCTGGCTTCGGAACTCCACCACCGCACCGTCCTGCGCACTGCAACTGCGGGTACTGCTGCCCGGCAGTTCGTCTCTGCCGGGCCTTGCTGTCTCTCTGGGCTACGAGAGAAACCATAGCCAGGCCACCGCCCAATGTCTACTCCAGCCGCCATAGATTTTTGCATGGCGGGCGAGGAGCTAATCGAACTCAAACGCACGGCCGATGCCGGGGCTGCAGATGCGCAGCTCAAGGAGCGGCTGGGGGCGGCAGTGCTGCCCTGGGCGGAGGGCGAAGGCCGGGACGGGCCCTTTACGCCGGCTTCCGGCGCGGCCCTGCGGCCGGTCGCCGCCGTATGCGGGCTGCCGGAACGGCAGGTGCCAGGGCCGCAGGGGCCCCCGGCCTGGGGGTGCTCGGGGCAATCCCTGGGACGGCTGTCCACCCCGCACCGGTGTCCTAGAGGATGGAAGAATCGTTTTGATGAACGTGACGGATGATCATGGGGCGAACTCCAGCCGCGGCCCACAGACCGACGGCGGCAGCCGCAGAGCGGTTGGCTGTCTTCCGGAACACGCGCGCCGAAGGCCTTCCCGTAGGCCGGCACGCGCCCGTGACCAGATCCCCGGAGAAGCCGCGAACCAGGGCGCACCCCTGTACATGCAGCTCGCCGAGGAACCCCTCGCGTGCATGGGGCCGGGACCGCAGTAGCGGTCCCGGCCCCATTGCGTGTCCGCGTGCAGCCGGCTCCGGTCAGGCGGCGGCGCGCTCAGGCCGGCGCAGTTGCGCCTGTCCGAAGAGGAGCGCGTAGTCGTCGGGAAGTCGCTGGAGGATGCGGGCGAGGAGGTCGGGTCCGGCGAGCGCGGTGACGGTGGCGAGTACGGCGCCGGTATCCCAGCGGGCGACAGCGGGGCTCACGCCGGTCCGTGTGGCCAGGTCCTTGACGAAGCCCCAGCCGGTGAGCTGCTCGGTATCGGGGATCTGGGTGGTCAGGACGAGGGCGGCTTCGACGGGCAGGCACTGCGCGAGGTCGACGCGCTCGTCACCCGTGACCTGCCGGCCGAGCCCGGCAAGAACGGTACGGACGGCGTCTTCCGCACGTTCGCGAGTGGGGTAGGCGCCCTCGTAGCGGACGTGTTCCAGCATCTGGTCGAACGTCATGGCGGGGGTGGGCCGGTCCGGTCGAGGCTGGTCGTACATGGTGCTGCGATTGCCTTTCTCTTCGAAGGTTCACGTTCCGGCCGTCGGCGCCGGTCAGGTCGGCTGGGGGTGGCCGAAGAGGAGGTCGTATCCGGGCGGGAGCTGGAGCAGGACCTCGCGCATGAGGACGTCTCCCGCCGCGCCGGCCACGGTGGACAGGACCGCGCCGATGTCCCACAGTGCTGTGTTCTCGGTGGCGCCTTCGATCCAGGCCGCGGTCGCGCGGACGAAGCGTTCGGGCGATAGCGGTTCGGCGGCCTGCAGGGGATTCAGGAGGATCAAGGCGTACGTCTCGGGGAGCCGGGCGGCGAGCTCGGCTCGCACGGTGCCGACCAGGTGCGCGCCCAGCAGGGCCAGGACGACGCGGGCCGCCCGTTCGGCTTCCGGCAGGGTCGTGTACTCGCCGCGTTCCTGAACGTGGGCCAGGAACGCCTCCCTGCGTATCGACATCACGTCACCTCCGGGGAGGGGTGAAGGGGCCGAGGGGTGCGGGGGACGGGGTGCCGGAGGGGGATCGGTTCCCCGTCCTCCGCCGCTGCGGGGCTGGTCAGCCGGAGATCTGCTTGCGGCCGGACTCGCCGCCGATGCTGATCTTCCGCGGCTTGGCGCGCTCGGCGATCGGGATCCGCAGGGTCAGGACACCCGCGTCGTAGTCCGCTTCGATGTGCTCGGTGTCGAGGGTGTCGGCCAGCATGACCTGGCGGGAGAAGACGCCCAGGGGTCGCTCGGAGAGCTCCATCTGCACGCTGTCGGACTTCCCCGTGGGTCGGCGCTCGGCCTTCACCGTCAGCATGTTCCGCTCGACGTCGATGTCGATCGCCTCGGTGCTCACTCCGGGGAGGTCGAAGGCGATCACGTACTCGTCGCCCTGGCGGTAGGCGTCCATCGGCATCACGGAGGGCTTCGACCATGTGCCCGACGTACCCGACAGCTGCTGGACGATCCGGTCCATCTCGCGGAACGGGTCAGTGCGCATCAACATCGCGAAACACCTCCAGTTGGTTCAGGCAGAAACTGCCAATGCGCTTCAACGTGCTCCTGTTGTAACATGTCATCGAAGCGATGACAAGCAACAAGTCATCTGGAGGATGACGACAGCGGAGAGTGTCATGAACGAAGCCAGCCAGCCGGCAGCGCCGGTACCTTTCCCCGCTGCGGCGACGGCCTTGCGAGCCATCGACCAGGCCGTGAGGCACGCGCAGCGCTCCTCTGCGGGAACGCCCCCGACCGAGCCGACAGGCGCTGGCCCGCACCCGGCGCTGGCCGCACTGTTGATGCTGCGCGAGGTCCGTGAACAGCTCGCCGGCTGGGAAAGCGGCCTGATCGAAACCGCCCGGGGCCAGGGCGCGAGCTGGGCCGACCTCGCCGGACCCCTCGGGGTCGCCAGCCGCCAGGCGGCTGAACGCCGCTACCTGCGCCTGCGCCCCGGCACGGCCGGAAGCACGGGCGAGGAGCGCGTCCAGGCCACCCGCGACACACGTGCCGCAGACCGCGTTGTCACGGCCTGGGCCCGTGACAACGCGGCCGACCTGCGCCGGCTCGCCGGCCAGATCACCGCCCTCACCGACCTCCCCGACGCCGCCGCGGCAGCCGTCGGCGAACTGAACCGGGCCCTGGCCGACAATGACGTAGCCCGCCTCATCCGGCCTCTGACCGACGCCCGGCCTCACCTGCGCCCCGAGGACTCGGCTCTCGTCGATCACCTCGACGCCATGACCCGACACACCGACCACCTCCGCCAGGACAGCCGCGACCGGCGCAGCACCTGACCGCGCATACGAACCGCACCCCGGACCCGGACAAGATCAGGGCCGCGCAGCAGCAGCTGCGCGGCCCTGATTCGGTACGCCTCGGATCCTGCCGACATCGCAGGGGTCCGCTGTTCGGGTCGAGCGGTACGAGCTGCAGGGGGCAGCCTTACGTGCCGGTCTCGGTGCCCGCGGGTGGTGAAGGTCAGGCCGGGGTGATGTTCTCGGCCTGGGGGCCCTTCTGGCCCTGGGTGACGTCGAAGGTCACGACCTGGCCCTCCTGGAGCTCACGGAAGCCCGAGGAGTTGATGGCGGAGTAGTGGGCGAAGACGTCCGGGCCGCCGCCGTCCTGGGCGATGAAGCCGAAGCCCTTCTCCGCGTTGAACCACTTCACAGTTCCCGTAGCCATGTCTGACGCCTTCCAGTCGATGAACGCCTCCCGCTCCATGCGGGAGGCGGAGGTGATCGCCCTGGTTCCTGCGGCACAGCACAGCAAAACGCCCACGCCGAACGCGTGGGCAAAGGGGAACTTCCGAACCACGACAGCTGACGCAGACGCTACACGCCCACGACGGGCTGTCACCAGAGGGCGCGAGCACGCGTCACGACCCCGACGTGCACGGGCAGGCGTGCCCGCCGAGACCGGCGGGCACGCCTGCCTCAGGCCACAGTCAGTGGACTGATCTCGACCGCTGCGCGGCGGTACTCGGTGTTGACGCGCTGGGCTTCCTCGAGCTGGTCTTCGAGGATGACGATCCGGCAGGCGGCCTCGATGGGGGTGCCGTGGTCGACGAGTTCGCGGGCGCGGGCGGCGATGCGCAGCTGGTGGCGGGAGTAGCGGCGGTGGCCGCCGGCGGAGCGGAGTGGGGTGATGAGGCGGGCTTCGCCGAGGGCGCGGAGGAAGCCCTGGGTGGTGCCGAGCATGGCGGCGGCTCGGCCCATGGTGTAGGCGGGGTAATCGTCGTCGTCGAGACGGCCGAACGAGTCGTCTGCTGTCATCGCACCTCACTGCGAAACAGGTAGAGGAAAAGCGGTCGGAATACGGGGAGGGGCCCTGGTGCGTACAGCACCAGGGCCCCGAAGGAACTGCTACACCATCTGCCGGCCCTAGTCCTGCGCCGGCCTACTGTTTCCGCCGACCCGGCCGACACGCTGCCGGGAGTGCGGGGATCGCGATTGTTTGACCGGAGACCACCTCACTATCGATGTCCTGCGGTTCCCGGGCTCAGACTTCCGCCCGGGCGATCCTGATGGCGCCTCAACTCCTCCGTTCTTCCCTCGGTGATCAACTGCTTACCAGCGGGAGAGACTGCAACTGCGGGTTACTGCGTTTACTGCGGTACTGCTGATACTGCGGTACTGCTGATGGCCTGACCCAGCGCCACTCTCCGGCAGCCAGCCCCGTCGCCCATCCTGCGTCTGCTCTGGCTTAGAACCCCACTGCCGAACTTCCCGGTGCGCGCGCCCGCAGCCGACGCCTTCACCGAGGTGCTGCTCACTTACTTCACTGCTGGGTACTGCGAACTGCACTTACTTCGGGTACTGCTACTGCGTTAACTGCGGTACTTCTCTCGGCGGCCCCTGATCACTGCGGGCCACCCGGTCCGGTCGTCAGTCCCGTCGCCGTCCTGCAACAAGCCTGGCTTCGGAACTCCACCACCGCACCGTCCTGCGCACTGCAACTGCGGGTACTGCTGCCCGGCAGTTCGTCTCTGCCGGGCCTTGCTGTCTCTCTGGGCTACGAGAGAAACCATAGCCAGGCCACCGCCCAATGTCTACTCCAGCCGCCATAGATTTTCGTGCTCGCCGAGGAGAGCTAGACCTTCACGGCCGCCCCAGGATGCGCAGAGCGGACTGCACAGCAGGTCAGGGGCCCGGGAGGGCGCAGCCGTGCGCGAGGGGTCCCCCGAGTCTCGTCGATCGGCGTCGGGCTTCGACTGCCCTTCGATCCCTTCCTGGAGACCTGAGTCGGGTTGGCGGGCAGCGAGGTGGGGCACAGGGACCAGGTAGGCAGGGGCCGGACGTGGACGATCCAGAGACCAGGGTGACCTGATGAACACGATGGCCGAGAGCGTCGCAACCGTGCTTTCCACGGCGGATGTTGCAGAGGCACGCGATGCCGTGCGAGCCGTCCTCGACGGTCTCCATCAGCCGGTGATGGCCGCAGAAGCCGCGGACACCGTGGTCTTGGTCGTGTCCGAGCTCGTCACGAACGCCGTGCGTCACGGCGGGGGCACCTGCACCTTGGAACTGACGGCCCACGAGGAGAGCGTCGAGGTGGCCGTTCACGACTCCAGCCCGCACGCGCCGCGTATGCGCACCCCTGACCTGCACGGCGGTACCGGTGGATTCGGCTGGCCCATGGTCAACCGTCTCGCCCGAGCGACCGCGGTCACCCGTCGGGCCTCCGGCGGGAAGACGGTCAGTGCTCTTCTCGACCGGTAGTTCTACCGGTCGAAAGGACGGGACGACCAGTGCATAAAATCGGCTCTCATGTCGAAGCCTGACGAGCTGCTCGTTGACGTTGCCACCCTGGTGGAGTCCGGGCAGAGCAATCAGATGTCCCTGACCGTGGTCACCGGTGGCACTGTCATCACCGGTCGGCTGGCTCCCGAAGCCGTGTGGAGGCAGCGGGTGTCGGAGGTCCTGACGGACTCCGCCCGCCTGGGCGAGTTCGCCGCCATCTTCACCGCAACGCCACCCCGGGAGGGGCCGCCCACCCATCTGCACTTCCATGTGGCCCGCATCCTTCAGGGCACGGTGGGGATCCCGGAGACGGGTGGGATGTACCGCGTCTCGATCGCGGACGTCAGCGCCTGGACCGTGGGCGACTTCAGCTACTCCGACCACTGACCCGGCGTCGCGTAAGAAACCTCCGAGTACGCGGGAGGGCCCGACCGGCGTGCGCCGGTCGGGCCCTCTTCGCTGTTCGGGTGTCGGCTCGCACCGGGTCCTGTCCGTCAGACGGTCACCGGGATGCCGAGCACCGCGGAAGCCTGCTGGAGCGGGCTGAGGACACGCGTGGGCACGGCGGCCCGGGGAAGGCCGCGGCAGGTGAACCCGAGCTGGGTCATCGCCCGGAGGACTTCACCGGCGCTGAAGTCGCGGCGGTCCTGGCGGGTGATGACCTGGCCGACCTGTTTGACGGGGTAGGTACGGCGGCCGATGATCACGGACTCGCCGATGACCTGCTCGGGCTTGATGCCCTTCATCGACTCCAGGACACCGCTCTTGGTCAGGTCGAACGGGAAACGGGCGATGACACAGCGCATGTTGCCTCACAGGAAGAAGAAAGGGGGACGGTCGTGCCGTGGTGAGGCGGTTCAGCGGGCAAGGGCGAGGACGCCCAGAGCGCTGCCCTGCTCGTCGACGACCGGCAGGGCATCGATCCGGCGATAGCGCATCGCGTGCTCGGCTTCGGCCATCGTGGTCAAGGGCGAGGCGACCGGCCCGCGGTCTCCCAGGAGGTCGCGGAGACGGAGCTGGTCCGTGTACGCCGCGCTGTCGCGGACGGTGGCGAGCCTGGCCTGGGTGACCAGCCCGGCGCACAGGCCGTCCTCGTCGCAGACGAGCAGATGACCCGCGCGGGCACTGGCCATGACGGCCAGGGCCACCTCGACCGTCATGTCGTCACAGACCTGTGGACCGGCCGCCTCCATCGCGTCGTCCACCGTCCGGTGCACAGGGTTGGCGTTCGTCGAGCGGGGCTGCATCTGGACCAGCGTCAAAACGTGCCTCCTGCAGAGATGGGTCAGTTTTCTGATCACGTGGTTCTCAGGCCGCCGCATCGAAGGCGGACCGCCGCACGTTCACCCGCCGGACCGTCGAAGCGGGCCGTCGCCTGCCGCGGGAGGCCGCGCTGCGCTTGGCGCGTTCGACGACGGGTGCGGTGATGACGACGGGGATGCCGGACGGGGCTTGGGCGCCGGTGATCCGGTTCAGTGCCTCTTCGCCGGAGCGGACCTGGGTGGTCTGCGGTGTGATGCCGGCGGCCTGCATGAGGCGGGTCATGTCGCGGCGCTGGTTGGGAGTGACGAGGGTGACGACGCTGCCGGACTCGCCGGCGCGGGCGGTGCGGCCGCCGCGGTGGAGGTAGTCCTTGTGGTCGGTGGGCGGGTCGACGTTGACGACGAGGTCGAGGTTGTCGACGTGGATGCCGCGCGCCGCCACGTTCGTCGCGACCAGTACGGTCACGTGTCCGGTCTTGAACTGGGCGAGCGTCCGGGTGCGCTGGGGCTGCGACTTCCCGCCGTGCAGGGCGGCGGCCCGGACACCGCAGTTCAGCAGGTCCTCGGTCAGCCGGTCCACGGCGTGCTTGGTGTCCAGGAACATCATCACCCGGCCCTCGCGCGCCGCGATCTCCGTCGTCGTCCGGTGCTTGTCGGCGCCGTGGACGTGCAACACGTGGTGCTCCATCGTCGTCACCGCACCGGCCGAGGGGTCCACCGAGTGCACGACGGGGTCGGTCAGGTAGCGGCGCACCAGCAGGTCGACGTTGCGGTCGAGGGTGGCGGAGAAAAGCATCCGCTGCCCCTCGGGACGCACCTGGTCCAGGAGGGCGGTGACCTGCGGCATGAAGCCCATGTCGGCCATCTGGTCGGCCTCGTCCAGGACGGTGATCGCGACCTGGTCAAGCCGGCATTCGCCACGGTCGATGAGGTCCTTCAACCGGCCGGGCGTAGCCACGACGACCTCCGCGCCTCCGCGCAGCGCTCCGGCCTGCTTGCCGATCGACATGCCGCCGACGACCGTGGTCAGGCGCAGCTTCACGGCGCGGGCGTACGGGGTGAGGGCGTCGGTCACCTGCTGTGCCAGCTCGCGGGTGGGGACGAGGATCAGGGCGAGCGGCTGGCGGGGCTCGGCGCGCTGTCCGGCGGTGCGGGCCAGCAGCGCGAGGCCGAAGGCGAGCGTCTTGCCGGAGCCGGTCCGTCCGCGGCCGAGCACGTCACGGCCCGCGAGGGTGTTGGGCAGCGTGGCGCCCTGGATCGGGAAGGGCACCGTCACGCCCTGCGCGCCGAGGGCGGCCAGCAGCTCGGCCGGCATGTCGAGATCGGCGAAGGCCTCGACGGCGGGCAGCGCGGGAGTGATGGTCTTCGGCAGGGCGAACTCGCCCTGTACCGCTGCGGGTCGGCGGCCGTAGCCGCCGGAGCGGCTCGGACGCCCGGAACGGCTCGGGGCCGACGAGCCGAAGCGGCTGCCCCGCTCCGAACCGGCGGCAGCGCCGAAAGCGGGGCCGCCGGTGCGGCTGCGGTTGCGAGAGGAACGGTCGTTCGTACGTGTGCGGTTCATTCAGAACCTTCCTTGACGCGGCGCGTATCAAGGAATTCCCGCAGCGGAAACGCGGCGCAGGGAATCACAAGAACGGGCCGAATGGAATGCGAATGCGGCTCTGGCCTGCAGAGACTCTGTGCGGTCGCAGGCGCTGAGATGGGGAGGCGTCAGGTGGACGCGAAATCCAGAAAAGCCGAGTGGGGTGAAGCCCCGAAGAGGGTGTAACCCTGAATTCTTTGTCCCGCAGGTGACACCACTGCGGGAAATATGTGCAGCTGGGGCCCGCACCCCGAGGGATGCGGGCCCCAGCTACGAAATGCGCGTCAGCGTCAGGCGGGAACGATGTTCTCGGCCGTCGGGCCCTTCTGGCCCTGCGCGATGTCGAAGGTGACCTTCTGGCCTTCCAGCAGCTCGCGGAAGCCCTGGGTGGCGATGTTCGAGAAGTGGGCGAAGACATCGTCGCCGCCACCGTCCTGCTCGATGAAGCCGAAACCCTTGGCCGCGTTGAACCACTTCACGGTGCCAGATGCCATGTCATATCTCCTTTGGGGCAGTACACCAGCATCCGCACTGTACGGACACCGTGTCGCCGCGATGATGCCCCGCCGGAAAATGACCCGGAAATATGAAGCGCTCGAATGTGGCGCGGAGGCCGACTGGAGCGCTTGAAGTTTTTGGGTACCAAAACTGCAACCGAGACCGACAGTAGCACGCTGCAGCGATTCGTGTTCGTTGAATATCTCCATCGTGTGCGGTGCGGAAAAACTCTCCCTGCGGGGTCCATTAAACTCTCTGACCGCGGGGATAGATATTGGTTCCCCCCGAGTGCAGCGTTTCGGGAGCAGGAGCGTCCGCCGGCTGCGACGTGCAGTCCAGGGGGACGTGAGCCTGCGGGGTGGGTCCGCAGCGCCTGACCGTCACTGTGGTCGTTCGCGAAGCCGCTCTCGCAGGTGGAGGAGAACCTCGATGTCGGCGACGTCGACCAAGGCTGCCAACAAGATCCGGATACGAACGTCATCGCCATGGTGCACAGCCCGCACGATGGCCTCGACGGTGGCGGCCATCTCGCCGGCGCGGCTGGATCAAGTGTGAAGCCTGTCCTGCTGAGAGGCGTGGCGCTCTCGTCGCGAGCACCCTTGGCGGGGAAGGTGGCGTAGGTGATGGCTGAGCTGAAGTTCGAAACCGTCGTGTGCCCGCACTGCGCGGCCTGCCCGGCCACTGGGCAGGCCCGTACCATGGCCGCCGACCGGCGCCAGGTGACGGTGACGTGGCACCTACCTTCCTGCCCGCATTACGCCGCCGATCGCGTGTTGGCGGGGAAAGAGGACTAGGTAGTCACGTCGAGGGCTCTTGGTCGACCCCTCCGGCCAACCGCCCCTTTTTGAAAGCGAATTCACGCGACGGAGGCGGCGGTGTGATGCAGGTCATCGAGAACGAGTCTCGCGACGTGAGACCGGCGTGGGCCCGTGTGGTGCAAGTGGTGCGCGAAGGGCCCTCCGGCCAGGGAGTCCCTGCGAGTTGGGGCACGCGGAGGGCGTGGCGAGGGCCGAGAGGTCTAGACAACAAAGAAGGCCCAGGTCTGTGACCTGGGCCTTCTTGCGAGAGCGGATGACGGGAATCGAACCCGCGCTATAAGCTTGGGAATCACCCGGCACTCGGACCCCGAAAGTGCGTCTGGCCTGCGAGAACGTTCCTACGTGGGGCTTTCGGGCGGTGGTGTGGCGGGTCCCTTGATGACCGCTGTGTACCGCTCTGACTGGCACGTAGTGGCACGCTGGGGGTCGAGCTCCACGGCTTCGTTTCCCAGGACCGCCTGATCGCCCCAGTCCCGAACCTGACTGCGTCCAGCGGGCGAGGACCCTGCCGAGGCTGGTGGTGCGGAGCTTGCGGCGCTTGGTCGCGGCACTGGAACGGCTTGATTCTCCCCTGTCGGCATGTCGCCGCACGGCAACCTACTGCCCCGTTACCAGCGCGGTACCGACTCCCGGCAGCTGGTGGCGGATCTGTTGGCGCCCGGCAATCTCGGCCCCCGCGCAGACCTCACAACGACGTCGCCCGGCCCCACCCTTGCGGTTCCAGGAGGCCGACGGGCCACGAGAAAACCGAGGCTGGGGGCAGGCCATTTGTCGACAACGGATGTTGGTCATGGCTGCGCCGGTTGCAGCTCGCTCGCTGCCTGCCTGCCCCGACAGTCCGACGACACGCCGGGCATCGTTTGATTACTCACTGTGTATTTCACTTAACGTTTGGTGAGGAATTGGTCGATGCCCTCGGGCTGCAGAAGGCGAGAGAAATGATCGCGCGAAGAGACCTGCTCGTAGCCGGGGCCATTGGTGGAGCGGCCCTGGTCCTTCCGGCCCCTGGTGAGGCGGTGGCACTCCCGAATGAGACCGCGGTGGTCCCGGGGGCCAGGTCGGTCGGGAAATTCCCAGTCTCCACCCTGGACCCCACGACCATCCCGAAATATGTCACCAACCTGGTGATCCCGCCGGTGATGCCGAAGGCCCGCCACTCGGAGCGACACGGCATCGATACGTACGTCATCGGCGTCCGGCAGTTCAGCCAGCAGGTATTGCCTCCCACTCTGCCGTCCACCACCCTGTGGGGATACGGCTCGCTCGGGGACAGCAGCACGTTCAACTACCCGTCGTTCACCATCGAGGCCGAGATCGACCGGCCTGTCCGGGTCACCTGGGTGAACGATCTCGTCGACAGCCAGGGCCGTTTCCTCCCGCACTTGCTGGCGGTCGACCCCACCCTGCACTGGGCGAACCCGCCGGGCGGAAAGGCCGGGCGCGATTCCCGGCCGACGTTCACGTCGACGCCGGGTCCGTACACCGGCCCCGTACCGATCGTCACTCACCTGCACGGTGGGCATTCCACCGAGGAGAGCGACGGCTACACCGAAGCGTGGTACCTGCCACGCGCGAACAATATTCCTCCGGGATTCGCCACCGTGGGCTCGTTCTACGACGAGTTCCGGGACAAGTTCGCCGATGCGCACCACCTGAAGTGGGACCCGGGTACCGCTACCTTCCAGTACGCCAACGACCAGCGGGCATCGACCCTCTGGTTCCACGACCACACCCTGGGTCTGACCCGGCTCAACGTCTACGCCGGACCCGCCGGCTTCTATCTGCTCCGCGGCGGTGAGTGCGACCTGCCCAAGGGGACCCTGCCCGGCCCGGCGCCCGCCTTCGGAGATCGGCCGGGTACCCGGTACCACGAGATCCCCCTGGCCATCCAGGACCGCTCGTTCAATTCGGACGGCTCGCTGTTCTACCCCACGACCCGGGAATTCTTCGACGGGTTCGCGGGTCCGTACATTCCCACCACCGATGTGTCCCCCATCTGGAACCCCGAATTCTTCGCCAACACCATGGTGGTCAACGGCCGGACATGGCCGAACCTCGAGGTCGAACCGCGTCGCTACAGGTTGCGCTTCCTCAACGGATGCAATGCCCGGTTCCTCATCCTGAAGATCGCGGACAGTCCGACCGTCCGGCCGGCCCGGTCGGCCGTACCGTTCTGGCAGATCGGCAACGAAGGCGGGTTCCTGCCCGCACCAGTGCGGCTGGAGCGGCTGCTGTTGGCCAATGCGGAGCGGGCCGACGTCATCGTCGACTTCACCGGGATCCCGGAAGGAACCGAGCTGTACCTCATCAACGAGGGCGCGGACGAACCCTTCGGCCGGGGCGAACCGGGCGTGGCCTTCCCCGTGGCGGATCCGGCCACCACGGGGCAGGTGATGAAGTTCGTGGTCGGCCCGCTGGCGAGCAAGGACACCAGCGTCCCGCCGGATCGGCTCAGGCTGCCCAGGATCAAGCCGCTCGGCTCGGCGAGCGTCACCCGTCGGCTCTCCCTGAACGAGGCGAACTCCAGCAGTCCTCTGGTGCCACCGGGAACGCCGGTCCAGAACCTGCTCGGGACGGTCGACTCCGCCGGCAATCCGGTGTTGCTCGCCTGGGACGACCCGGTTACGGAGAATCCGAGGCTGAACGCGACCGAAACATGGGAGCTGTACAACTTCACTGTGGACGCCCACCCGATCCACATCCACGAGGTGGCGTTCGAGGTGGTGAACCGGCAGCCGTTCAACGGGGCACCCATTCCGCCGGAGAGCTGGGAGCTCGGCTTCAAGGACACCGTGATCGCCTATCCGGGAGAAATCACCCGGGTGAAGGCGCGGTTCGACCACCCTGGTCGCTTCGTCTGGCACTGCCACATCGTCGAGCACGAGGACAATGAGATGATGCGGCCGCTCCAAATCGGAGGCAGGCGCAAGGAGGGCCACTGACAGGTCGGTGCCGGCGACTGCGGACCGGCTGCCTCGGCCGGTCCGCATCCTTCGCACCTTCACGGAGGCACGGGCCGTCGAGGTGGCCATCGCCCGGCACCGGAGACCGCCGCCCGGCTCCGCGCGCTCGAAGCCCGAGCCGGAGAGATCACCGACGTCGGCGAAGCCGCCCAGCGACCGACGACCGTTGGGTGTGGGAGTACGCCTTCCACGCCGAGGACGAGGTCGGCTACCCGTAGGCCGTGCGCGACGAGGTGACGGCCGTCGTCGACCAGATCGTCGAGCTCGCCCCAGCTGCCACTCCCCCAGCGGCTGACTGAACACGCCCGCACCGCCCGGCCGCAACTGACAGACCCACAAATCCGCCACCGCGGGCAGTTCGCCTACGTGGAAGGCGAATTTGCCGACGGCGAACGGGGCAAACTGATGCTCCTGCGCTACAGCGACACCGCCAGCCTTATGGGGCTTCGCCCTCTTCACCGGCACACCCGAAGACGCCCTCGACTGCGCCTGCCAGCACCACGCCGGACCCGAACTCTGACCAAGCGACAGCCCCCCGAGGGACTGTTGACCACCTCTCAGTAGGAGACCCGGCCGAGCAGTCCCTCCAGGTCGCGGGGCGCGAAGACGCGGATGAGCGCCCCGTGGCCACCGTCGATCAGGTCTTCGCACTCGCCGAGGCCATCGGGATCCGGTGGCGGCTGATGGTCCTCCTCGGCGCCTTCGCCTCGATGCGGCCGGAGGAGCCGGCGGAGCTGCGCCGAGCCGACATCGACGTCGACACCGGCTCGGTCCGGGTGCGGCGCGCTGCCCCGGAGCTGAACACCGGCCGCAGGGTGATCGGTGATCCCAAGTCCCTCGCGGGCAAACGGGAGATCATGCTGCCCGGCTTCGTGCTCCTCGACGTCCGTCGGCACCTGGAGTGGTTCGCGCAGGACGGGCCCGACGGCCTCGTCTTCGTGGGGGAGCGGGGAGCTGCCCTGCGGGGCACCACCTTCGGCCGGAAGTGGCGCAAGGCCCGTGACGCGGTCGGCATATCGAAATTCGCAACCAGCTCGCGTCGGCGGATCCTGGGTCGGGCACCAGCGCGACCGCCACCGTCCACAGGATCGTTCCCGCACTCGCGGCTCCTGCCGGAGCGGCCCGGCGGAGGTGACGCACAGGGGTGCGGTCCAGGCATGCAGCCGGGGCCGCACCCCTGTGGCGTATGGCGCAGGTCACTCGAAATGCGTCTCGGGATTCGAGGCGGTTCGGCGCGTGGTGGCCGCGAGTGATGATTCCCCGCCCAATCTGACGCCCCGTTATGGCACTTATGGCACGTGGATGGCGCGCGGGCTGCGAGAGGTTTAGACAACGAAGAAGGCCCAGGTCGCTGACCTGGGCCTTCTTGTAAGAGCGGATGACGGGAATCGAACCCGCGCTATAAGCTTGGGAATCACTCGGCACTTGCGAGTGCACATAGCTTCTGGCCTGCGAAAATGTTCGCCAAAGGCTCCGCTCTGACTTCCTCCTCGGACCCGTTGTTGTCCGCTGTCTACCGCCCCTACTGGCACGTTGTGGCACGTTATCTACTTGCTCATGAGCGGCCGGCGGGGTGCTGACAGCGTTTCCGGCACGACGCATGGCAGCGTTGTTCCGGCACGGTCCTCCTCCGCTGCCCACGAGGCATGGGCGAGCGAGGGACAGCAACGCGTGGCACGGGTCAGGGTTCGGTGTACACGAGTGTCGATCCACCGACGAAGCGAACGCTGTTTTTGGGGATGCTGCGCATAGTCATGTGGTGGTGGGCGCGGCAGGGTGTCGAGCATCGGGGTCCAAGGGCTCCCGATACGGGCCCAGGAGCAGCGCCGTGTCCTCTTCCTTGGCTGCTACCTCGGCGATTGCGTCGTCTGCTTTGAGCCGGATGACGGTGGGTTGCTTGCCGAGCCGTTTTATTTCATCTTGGCGGGCTGGTCGTTGCTGATCCAGTCCGTCGGCGGGGACAAGTGTGTTGCGGAAAAGGAACGGACGCTTGCTCCAGATGAGGATGTCACGGACCCAGCGTCCGTAACCCCGGCTCCACTTGGGTCGCAGGCCGTCGATCTCCCCGCTTGCGACCCGGATGGCTCCGCGGAAAGCGTCGGGTTGCTTTGTCACCCAGCGTTTTCGGCCGTACACAACCACTGCGTAGAAGACGATGACAACGAGGTCGACGCCGAGCACGGCGAGCAGTGCGATCAGCATGTGGGCCTCCAGGGTTGTACTGGAGTCGTTGCGAGGGCAGTGGGCTGGGTGGATCGCCGGTTATCCTTCGGCGAGCGAGCGAAGTGCTTGCAGGCCGGGCAAGAAGGCGTACGCCCCTCCTCTCACCCGGGTGAACCGGGGCAGACCACGCAGTGTTTTCCTGATCGGCTTTTTCTGGACGGTCATGTTGTAGGTGCCGTCGTGATCGCCCGCGATCGGATCTTTGTCGTGGTCCAGGCCAAGAAACTTGGGGGCGTTGATCCATTCCTTCTGTACAAACTCGAACTGCCGCTCGAGATCTGCGCAGCCGAAGAAGAGCGCAAGCCCGCGATCCATTCCGTCGTCGGGTGAGCCTTCTGGGAGCAGCGGTCCGTACGGGAGTCCCCAGCGGATCAGCCGTCGCCGCTGGATGTTGCCGATCGTGTCTCGTGGGTTGACGCGTCGGATGTGGGCGCCGATGGGGCAGGCGAGTCCCTGCGGGTCCATCTGCCCGTAGTTGAAGTTGTTGTTGCGCTCCGGATCCGCGACCAGCTCCGGGTCATCGTGGTGGGGCGCCAACACCAGTGGGGCACCACTGCGCCAGCGTCCCAGCAACTTAGCTGCCAGTAGTTCCTGCTCGTCACGCGTGGCAGCGTGGCGCCCCAGGAATTCCCGGAAGGCGATGACATCCTCGTAGAGTCGCCGATAGGCGAGGAAGCTGCCATTGCGGCTGAGCCATTCCGGCTGCGGGAGGGACGGAATGGAGCTGGTTTCGTCGGGATAGCCGAGTACGAACTCGCCGGGCTTGACGGCAGGACCGCTGCCGGGTGGTGGGTCCATCCCGGTTCCCTCGACATAGATCCTGGAGATCCCGTCCCGATAGCCGAAGTGCTCGCGCCCCGTCTCCGGCAGCGCGACATCGAGTTCGGAGAGGATGCGGACGCCGGTGGCCGCTATAAGCGAGTGGATTTCCTCGATCCGCTGAGCGCGTTCAGTGAGGTCCGCGCCAAAGAGCAGCAGCAGTGCATGGAGATCGGAGCTTGCCAGGCCGCCAACCCACTGATCGGGATGGCTTTCTCCATGGTCGCCAAGCTCTTCCGCACGGGCCGGCATGCCAACCCGGAACGCTTCGGGAAAACTCTGGAGCGATGCCTCATCGACGCCCAGCGTGCGCAACCCGTTGCACGTGAGTGCCAGGTGGACACGCGACATGGGCAGCCCGATCACCGGCTCGGCCGAGCACACCTTGTCAACGACCCGCGTAAGGAATGCTCGCGCTTGGTCAGGGTGACGGAATGTGAGGAAGAAGTATTGACCGCAGGGCATGGGAACCGACCCCAGCAGCAAGCCCTGGATTTCGTCGAGCTCAAGGACGAATGACGTATTCTTCAACACGGAACGAACGCCTCGCTCGGCAGTCTGAAATACACGCGGGAGCGCAAGAGGGGGCATACGGGTCGAAGCCCGCTGCCAACCCTCCTCCCGGCGGGCCTCTTGTTCAGGAAGCACAAGAGGCACTCCGCAACGAGCTTCCGGTCAGTTGCCGCCGGCTACTGGAAGTCCTCCAGCACGGCCTCCATGTTGGTTCGGATGCGCAGCGCTTTTTCGATTTCTGTGCAGGTCACGCCAGGGAAATGCGCGTACGTGAGAAGGTCCGGGACCCTGTGAGACTTCCAAAATTCTATGAACCCCTCACGGTCATTCGGACCCGGCCAGCCTTCGCAGTAGCGCAAGACTGCATCAAATCCCACTCCGCCGAGGGTGACAGTGTAGAAATCGTCGAGGTAGGGCTCGATGTCGCCGTCGAAATGGCTGGCGAAAAGGAAGGTGTCATCGTTGAGGATCGCAATGCGCACGAAATGCACAGTGCCGACCTGCGCAAGCGAACCAGTCGGGTCCTCAATGTTCTTGGCGTTCGCGGACACTGCTTCGCGAAGCGCGTCCGCCTGTCCCGGCTTGATCTTGGCTATGAGGAGGAACGCCGTCGTGGAAGGCGCCGCTGCTCCTTGCGTGGCCTCCGTCTGTTGTGTAGCCATGGCTTCTCCTGCTGATCAACACGGTTGGAGTCGATCAAATCGTCCAGGCCGACCTTGGTCGACCGGCGCCGATTGCCGCCAACCTAAGCGAGAGAGAAGCGAATTCGTATGCGAACTCAGGCATACAGTCGGGCCCAAGCACGACGCCTGTCTCGCGGTTGGTGACGAGGCTTCGTGATTGCCACACCATTGTACGGCGAGAGGAGGAAGATGAGCAGGTGTGCCAAGGCCGAAAGCGAGCTGCGGCAGGACGGTTGCGGTCTCGTCTTCATCGCGAAGTACGGGACTCCGATCGAGCCGGGGAGTCCGCGATGGCTCCGCGTGCACCGGCCAGCTCCTCCACGACCAACCCGGGAAGGCCGTGCCGCTGGGTCTGCCATTGGTGCAGGGACTGGCGGGCAAGTCAGGTGCCGGCTGGTGCCGTATGCCTGGGTGGAGAGCAGGAGTCGGTCGGTGACCGGTGGGCGTTCGTGGGCTGGGTTGTCACCGCGGCTCCGTGGGTGTGAGCAGACCATCACAGAGGAGTAGGAGTACCTGGGGCGGTGAGTCCCACCCCTCAGTCGGCGATGCGGGCTGCCCTTTCGCGGAGCTCCTGGGCCTCCGGGACTCCGCTGTATCGGCGCAGGCGTACGCGCATGTCCTGGAGGGCGGCCTGGACCTTCACGGAGCGGATGCCGTCCGCGCAGTCGAGGAAGTCGCGCCAGGTGACCATGGCCCCATCTGCATCGCCTTGGCGCAGGCGGACACCGCCGAGGTCGGCGAGGACGATGGCGCGGGTGCGGCGGCGGTCGAGGCCGTGGCTGTCGAGGGCGAGGTGGAGGTGTTCCTCCGCGGCGTCGAGGTCGCCGAGGCGGGAGAGGATCATGCCGGATTCGTGGGCCCAGCGACCGGGGGAGTAGTGGGCGGCCCACGAGTCGCCGGCTGCGGCCGTCGGCTTGCCGATGGCGGTCTCGGACATGGCGAGGTGCTTGGTGGCCATGCGGCGGTCGTCGTCCGGGTCTGCCGCACGATCGGGTGACATCTGAACTGGCTTGCCCTGTGGGGCAGGTGGGAAGGATGTCGCTGTGCCAAAGCCCTATCCGGAAGAGTTCCGCCAGGACGTCGT